>NZ_JBJIAK010000005.1:0-209580 GCF_045310915.1 Mycobacterium sp. SMC-17
CCCAGCCAACCAGACACCCCAATCACAGGCCGACAGCAGCTGACCGTTCTACACCCTCAATCATGAAGAGCCCGTTAACCCGTCAGCGGCATTCCGAATCGTCGAGCGTGGGGGTTCACGCGGAAAATCGGCCGGATCTCCACGTCATCCCCCACGCTCGACGGTGATCAGACCGGGCTGCCGATGAACTCGATGCCGGCGTTGATCGCCGGGCGGTGCCGCAGCATGCGATAGTGCGCGAGCTTGCCGAGACCCTTCGTGGTGAGCAACTCGGAGCCGGGCCACGAAGCGGCGAGCTTCACGCTCGACGAGTAGGGGCTGTCGGGGTCGTCGGGGTCGTGAATGAGCAGCAGCGGCGGGTGGCCCGCGCGGGCCGCGAGGTTGACCATGTTGGTCTCTTCCAGCGACATGCCGATCCTGCGGACCAGGCGCTTCTGCAGGCCCGCACGGATCCGGGGGCCGAAGTTGTGGCGCGCGGCGAACAGGTCCAGGTACATCGGGTAGTCGCCCATCGGTGCGAGCAGCACCAACCGGCCGACCTTGGCGCCGTTCACCGCGGCGGCCATGGTGGTCGCGTTGGCCCCGAGCGAGTGCGCGACGACGGCGTGCGCCGGCCCGTGTTCGCGGATGACGGCCGCGACGGCGTCGGCGCATTCGATGGCGGTGGTGCGTCCGGGCGCGAGCGCGCCCGGGTCGGACTCGTTGTGGCTGGGCAGGTCGAACGCGATGACGCGATAGCCGGCGGTCACCAGCGGTTTGATGAACATGCCCAGGTGCGGCCGGCGGCCGCCCCAGCCGTGCACGAGGTACACCGGCGGCCCGTCGCCCCAGGATTCCCCGGCGATGCGGTGGCCGTCCCAATGCGCTTCCAGCGGTGCGCCCGGCTGGACACCGGGCGGCATGCGCAGGCTCTGCTCGATGATCGGCGGGGTGCACCACAACTCGGTGGCCCAGCGGGATCCGATGGGCGGGGCGAATCGCTCGAGTAAGGCGAACTGTTTGCGGATCTTGGGATCGACCGGCGGTTGCACACCGGAGCCCTCGACGTCGAGCACGACGTCACGGTCCGAAGACGACTCGACCATGTGTCGAATCCTAACGACGTGGAGGCAGCGAAACTCAAGCTGGCCGCCGACGCGTCGCGCTTCTGCTCAGTGTTTCGACTCGCCTTCGACTCCTGCTTCTGCTGCGCGCGGCGGCCAAATATCCGGTCGGATGTTTGGCGGCTTGCCGCCCTCATTAAATATCGGGTTGCCAACGATGTCGACTTCCGAGAAGTCAACCTGCTGGCATTGCCACGCCGCGCCATCAAAGCCTATATATGCATTTTTAAATTCCGCCCCTTTGAAGTCTACCGAGTAACCAGAAAAAACTGCGTTGTCAAAGGAGGCGAATCCACCCAGAAATTGAGTCGACTCAAACCATACGTATCGGCACGAAAAGTTCACCCTTTCAAAAAGCGCGGAATGATGAAAGACTGTGCGAGTAAAGTTGGCCGAATCGCCCGCGAACGTGGCTCCACTAAAGTCGACTTGCTTGCTAAACACGCAGTCCCCGAAACGCGCCGCACGTAGGTATGCGCCCTTGAAATCAAACTCCAGATCACTCCATGAGATAGCCGCATCTCGACGTAGATGATTATTGATTAGCAACACAATGTTATCGCGGACATCGACGTCGTCAGAGCGATAATCGTAGTGCTTTTCAACGTACTCTTTGTCATCGACTTGAGTACGAACCGTAAAACCAGACATCGAGTCTGCCTCATCCCGGACCAAGTACGGTTGACGCAAATAACTACACAAGAGATTGATGCACGATTGCGCTTCCTTACTGTCGTTCCTTGCGAGCCAATCGTCCGCCAGAGCACCGAGGGCATAGACACCTGCACTTCGAACCGTTCCTGACGAACTATCAAGCTGAGCGCTGATCGCTGTGTATCTGTCTCGCAGGCCGCGGAGTTGTTCAAGCCCATGGGATGCCACGAACTGTTTCTCGAGTTGCTGACGATTCTTGAATGCCACATACATGGCGACACAAGCAGCCAAAATTGCTGCAAGCGCTGCCGCCCCAGTCGCGAGTGGCTGCGCCCAAATTTCCCAGACACCCTTTGGAAGCGGGGCCGGCAGGTTGATGATTGCAGGAGGTGACGCGGGCACGACGCTGACAGGCGGCGCCGGCATCGGAGGTGGCTGAGGTGGCGGAGGCAGCGGTTCGAGCGGCAACGGTGCCCAACCCGACCAAAAATGATGGTGTCCTTCCAACCCCCAACCCCCAGTTCGATCTGATTCGCCCTGAGGACTAATCATGGTCGACAAGCTGACCGGCCGAGCCTAAACGAAAACCTGAGAGCAAATGCGACACCGTCAGCCCAACGTCCGGGCTTCCATTAGTTGTGGACCGGATGCAGCTCCGATCAGCCCGGGGAGAGGCCCCATTAGGTTTGCCGACCCGTGCTATTGGCGTGTAAGACCCGACGATGAATCACCCCAAGCAGTCCATCGCGTAGCGACGGGATAACTCAAGTCCATTACGTTCCTGAGATGGTGAGCTGGACGGTATGGGAACGGCTCTGTCACAAGCGAAGCTGGACTGCGCCGAGCGCCTCCGAGGCCGGAGCCGGGCCGGGGCGCCTCACCATGGTGCGCAATCTCCTTGCGGAGCGGCTACCGGGCCTCAGGGGCGAGGACATGTACCGCGAGGAGTTGGGCGCACGGCCTCGTTGACGGAGTGCGCCGGTCCGGGCCCGCTGTCCCTGGTGTGAACCAGCTCCGGATCCGATCCCGTACAGCAACTCACCTGCCACACTCACAATGTGCAAATCACCGCGATCGCGGGGTACCGCGTGATCCGTCCGCTCGGTGCGGGCGGTATGGGGCAGGTGTTCCTCGTGCAGCACCCGCGTCTACCGCGGCAGGATGCTCTGAAGCTGCTCGACGCCGGGGTCAGCCGGAATGACGACTTCAAGGTCCGGTTCCAGCGCGAGGCAGACCTGCTCGCCCAGCTGAGCCACCCGAATATCGTCACGCTGCACGACCGCGGCGAGTTCGAGGGCCGGCTGTGGATCACGATGGAGTACGTCGACGGCACGGACGCCTCGGAGCTGCTCAAGGCCGATGGCCCCCTCGACCCTGGCCTGGCGGTCCAGCTGATCAGCGCGGCTGCCGCGGCGCTGGATTACGCCTGGCGGAAGCAGAAGGTCACGCACCGCGACGTGAAGCCGGCCAACCTCCTGGTGAGCATCGACGAGTCCGACGGTGCCTGGCAGATCGAGTCGGTGAAACTAGCGGACTTCGGTATCGCAAAGGCGGCTGGCGAGTCCACCTCGCTCACATCCACCGGGATGACCGTCGGGACGATGCAGTACATCTCGCCGGAGGCGATCGAGGGCGAGGTGGTCGATAACCGCTCGGACCTGTATTCGTTGGGCTGCACAGCATTTCACCTACTGACAGGCCGGACGCCCTTCGCGGGCACCACCATCGCTTCCATCATGAAGGCGCACCTGGTCCAAGACCCGCCGCGGATCAGCGAGGTCGCACCACACCTGCCCGCAGCGATGGACCCAGTGTTCGAGCGGGTGCTGGCGAAGGAGCCGGGCGACCGGTACGAGTCGTGCGCGGAGTTCGTCTCGGCGCTGCAGGAGGCGGCTGGTGGTGAGGTGCGCTATCCGGCATCCGCTCCGACGTTGGCGGCGGCGACACTGCCGTCGAACGGGCCCACACAGGTTCGGAAGGTCGCGACGAAGGCCTCGCCTATGCCGCAGCCGAAGTCCCGGACGGCTCCGATCGCTGCGGCGGTGGTGGCGACGGTCGCGGTCGCTGCGACGGCGGTCGGTATCTACGTCACGCGTGGTGGGAGTGATGAAGCCGCGGCGCCGGCGGCCAGCACGGCGGGGATTTCGACAACGGCAACCGTGACTCCTTCGCCATCGGCGCAGGCCGCGCCGCTGCCCGACAGCCCATCACCAAACGCAGGCTGCCCAGGCACTGCCAGCGCTCACCACGACCTTGAGCATCCCTATTTGGGCCGGATGCGGGTTTTCGTCATCCCCCGGGCAGCGTCGTACGGCATCTCAGGCGTCGACGGTGCCTGCGTGTCTGCTGTGACCGGCGCCGGTTCGGTTCTCATGCCGCTTTCCGTCAAGTTCGGCTACGGGTTCGAGTTTGCCGAGCCGGCCTCCGATGCGACCGGCAATCTCTTCGTTCGCTACAAGGGCGGCGGAGCTCACAACCCTGCAATGGTTCTGGTGTTGGTCCCGACCGCACAGGGGTTCAGGACCATCGGTGAAGACAAGCTCGACACCGAACTGATCGGTCCCGGTGTCGACGGACAATATGTGCTTCGCGAACACCAGAACGACTGCACACCCTCATGCGCTGAGGGGACATGGACCAACAAGGACTTGCATTGGGACGGAAGCGGTTACGTTGGGGAGGGCAAGCCGGCGACGTCCGCGGTCACTTCGACCCGCACCGCGGTGACGACGACCACGAGTGCTCCCCTCCTGTACGAGGGCAAGCCGTGCACCCCGGCTGAGTCCGGCGATGTGTCACCCGACGGCACGTTGTACTGCAGCATGGAGACGGGTTCGTGGAGAGACAAGACCCACCAGAGTCGGCCCGCCGTCCAGCTCGGGTCGGCGTGCAGCGAGCCCGGGGCGCGCGCCCGTGTCGTGCAGATCGATGGGATCGCCACTTGCAAGGCAGACCTGAACGGCGACTTAGCGTGGGGCTGGTGAGCGGAACTCTGCCCGGAACGTCGCCCCCGCCGAGTAGCCTCCGACTCGTGAATAGGACTTCGGCCGGCAGCCTCTGGATCATGCCGTAGCTCCGTCGCCGTAGACGTTCTGCGTACTCGGCGGGGCTACCGGATCCCGAGGGTTCTGCCATGTCCCACACCGATGCCCATAAGCCTTACCGCGCCCGCGTCACCCGCCGTGGAGTCGCTGTGCGCGCTGTCCACCGCTGCGGCGGCCGCGAGTGCGACCTTCCGGGCCCCGACTCCTCTTGGAAAATCGGCCGGGATCGGCCGCGGCTACTGGGAATTCGTCTACACAGCCCCCGCGCCTGCTCCTGTCGGATGTGCCACTGGCACCGCAATCTCGAGTTGCGCCGCGCGGCGGTGTGTGCCGAGCTTCGGGCGATGGCCCGCGAGTGGAAAGCAGCTGGCGAGAGGCCTGGTTGGGAGGCGGGAGGACGCCGCGTGGCATGCCAGAACCTCAACCCGCCACGTCGATAGTGAATGACGGCTGCGGGCCCGCCCAGCGAGGTACGGATGCCCTGCCCTTCGTCCAGCCGGCAGGACGACTTCACGGTCGCGTTCGGCCGGGGGCTCGCAGCCGAGCCTTAGCCGGAGGGAAGGCCCAGTTTGTCAAAGAAGGCACGGTTCCGCTCAGTTGCTGCATTAACCAGCCCATCGAAGCTCATCACCTCGACGAACGCCCTCGCGGCATTGTTGTAGCCAAAGTAGCCGAGACCATCGTGGGTGGGACGCAGGTCTGAAGTCTCGCACCGCTCGATCATCTTCTCCGTGAGGTCGGCGATGATGTAGCAGAACGCTGGGGGATCCTGGGTGGGCGGGATCGGCCTCCCCGTCGCGGTCAGTACTCCTCCTGCGCGGATCCTCTTCACGTAGTCGAGACACTGCTGGATCGGGTTCTTGTCCTCGGTGGTGTCCTTGCGCATCGGGCGCTTGATCTCGACCACGACGATCGACGGCAGCGGCAGCTTCTGCCCTTCCGCGGCGAGCACCGGAGCGTCGATGAGCCGGGTCGCGAGGATATCGGGCTCCTTCGTCGATTCGGACCCCGTTATCGGCATGCTTTTCAGCGTCTTGTCGGAGGCGAGGTAGTCGTGGAACGCGAGCCTCTCGTCGATGATCCACAGGTTCGAACCGTCGGAGGCGACGTCGTTGGACTCCGTTCGCATCGGGACGATCAGCGAGTGGATCGCGTCTTCTCGGCTGTACTTCCCCTCCTTATCAGCGCGGATCAGCCGCCCAAGCAGGTCCAGCACCGTGCGGCGACGCGAGACATATGCGGCGAGGTCTGACTGGTTGATCTCGCTGACGGTGGCGAGATAGGCCGCGAGACGCTCGGCGTAGTCCTCCGCTGGCTCCGAGTCGGCTTCCGCGAAGATCTCCTGCCCCTGAACGAACGCCTCGGACTCGATCTTCTGCAGGTGCCGGTGGAGCTGGAATTCGAGCTCCTGGTCCTTGACCGACGGATCAACCGTGATGCCACGCTGCTCGATCGTGGCCAACACAGGCCGATACCGGGGAGCGCGCTTGGTTACGAAGTCGTGTACCCGCTGCTTTCCCTGCTCACGAGCCAACTCGAGCGGGCCCTTCAAGATCTCACTGATCGTCCCGGCGACGGCATCACGGATGTCGTCCAACGAGAGGTCGTCGAGGAGCGGTTCCCCCGCGATGCGGTCGGCGATGTCGAAGGCCGTCCGATCAGACCTGACGCGTTCATCCAGGAAGTCCGAGGTCAGATAGCAGGCGTAGACGAACTCACCGGAGGCCTCGTCCTTGAGCTTGCCGTGGAGCCCGGGCACCTTCCCGTTCAGGTTCTCCTCGATGACGACGCGACTTGCCGCGCACCAGTGGAGGCGGGGGACAGAGTTCCGCGCGGTCGCCTTCAGCCGGAGGTTCAGCATGTGGAACTTCTGACCCTTGACCTCGATCGTCGACGACGACATCGCCGAGTCGACGAACTCGTCCATCAGGCTGGCCAGGGACACTGACTCATCGTCGTCCGCGATCGTCACCACGGGCGCACCGCCGGGGCGGAGAAAGTACCAGATGCAGTGTTCGAACACCTCGCGTGCAATGGCGTCGACACCCTTCGGCGCGTGCTGCTGGAACGACTTCTTGAAGCCGTCGAGACTGACGACTGCGCCGGGACGTACGAACCCGTCGGCGTCTCCGTTGTGCTCGACTTCGTGCTCGACCGAGAACTTGAACTGCCGTCCCCGGAGTTCCCCCTCCTCGTCCTCGTACGCGCTCCGGACCGACACCCTGTCGAATGCCTTCAGCCAAAGAAGCCGGCCTACGCCGCGGCAGCCGAGGTCCGACTTGTAGTCGCTGTCGAGAGTCTCGAAGGAGCACATATTCTGCGGCGTGAATCCCACGCCGTCATCGGCGATGGTGAAGCCGACGATTGGCTTCATGGGCGCCCGCCCAGGACCTGCGGAGCCGAAGTCCAGCTCCGCCTGGGCATCGCGGTGCACCCTCACTTCGATCCGGCCGAGTGATTCCGAGTCCCCGGGCCGGGCATCTATCGCCTGAATGCTGTTCACGATCGCCTCGAGGAGCGGCAAGAGTGCGTGGCTCTTCGGCAGGCTTGTGTTCCGGACACGGCCTGCCAGTGATGTGGTCAGAGCCACAGCGCCCCCTACTTCGATCCGACCCTGGGAGACTATCGCCCCCCCACCGTCACCGACGGTCCCATCTCGGCCTGCCTCCGGTTCGAAACTCTGCCGAACCAGCCGCCCCATACCCATCCGCCATCTGTTCCCAGATGATCTAGACTCCGCGGCCGACGCCTTCGAAGCCGCTGCGGACAACTTCCGGACGATCGACTCTCCAAACGAAATCAGGCCCCCTCGAAAGGGGGCCTGATCAGTGTGGCAGGTACAGGATTCGAACCTGTGTAGGCTTCCGCCGACGGATTTACAGTCCGCTCCCATTGGCCGCTCGGGCAACCTGCCGGGTTCGTCGCCTCCCGGTGACCCCGGGTTTGGCGCGAGTAGCAGAGTACAACGAAGATGTACCGAACACGAAAACGGGACCCCGACCAGGGGCGCAGATACGGAGGGCAATCCAATGGCGGATTCATCGTTCGACATCGTCAGCAAGGTCGACCGGCAGGAAGTCGACAATGCGCTGAACCAAGCCGCCAAGGAGCTGTCCACCCGCTTCGACTTCCGCGGCACGGACACCACCATTGCCTGGAAGGGTGACGAGGTCATCGAACTGGTCTCCTCGACCGAGGAACGTGTGAAGGCCGCCGTCGACGTGTTCAAGGAGAAGCTGGTCCGTCGCGACATCTCGATGAAGGCGTTCGACGCCGGCGATCCGCAGCCCAGCGGCAAGACCTACCGGGTGTCGGGGACGCTCCAGCAGGGCATCAGCAGCGAGCAGGCCAAGAAGATCACCAAGATCATCCGCGACGAGGGCCCCAAGGGCGTCAAGGCGCAGATTCAGGGCGACGAGATCCGGGTGTCCAGCAAGAAGCGCGACGACCTGCAGGCCGTCATCGCCCTGCTCAAGGGGGCCGACCTGGACGTGGCGCTGCAGTTCGTCAACTACCGCTGACGCTCAGCCGTCGCTGTTCAGCTCCTTGTCCAGGTGGGTGCCGACGTTCTTGCTGTCCCCGTGATGGTTGGTCATGTTGCGGCACTCGCCGTAGAGCTTGAACGCGAGCCGGCTTTCGCCCTGGTAGTACTCGATGTTGATCGCGACGCCGTTCCGGTTGATGGTGCCGCCGTAGTTGTGCTGGGTGGGTAGCTTGTCCGACCAGCCCGCGGCCAGCATGGCCTTCTTGACCTGTTCGGCGTAGTCGTGGCCGCTGACGCCGGGAGGCAGTTGCGCACTCATCTCGATGTATCCGCGGTTCGGCGGAGCGCCGTCGTCATTGCAGGAGGCGAGGTAGCCGCCGCCGGTAACGTCTTGCAGCCCAGCCACTTTCCGCAATTGCCGACCGGCGTCGAGGACTTGCGCCATGGACTCTTCATCGGTCATCGGGTGCGCTGGACGATCACTGTGCGGAAACAAGCCACATCCTCCTAACAACAGGGCACCGGCGACAGCCGCTGTACCGACGCGATATCGACTACTTGTACTCATGGTCGTTCTTCACCGTCTCACCTGGGCGATTGGATTCGGGATCCGAATATGCCGGGGTCCCGGGGATGGGGATGTCGACGTGCGGTACCGGGACGTCGATGCCGAACGGCAGGTCGATGTGGTCGGGTGTCGAGATGGTCGGCCGGTGCCGGTCCTCCGCCAGGAGTCCGTCGGTCGCGAGGCGTTCGCTGTGCCCGCTGGCGATGTCGGTCATCGCCCGCAACGACTCGCTGCCCATGTCGTAGTACTTCGAGTGATCGTGAATGCTCCAGCCGGTTTCCCCGGCCACCTCGGCCCGGAACCGGGTGGCGCCGAACCCGTCTGCCGATGGATCGGTCCCCAGACCGGCGACCGGCCCCAGCGGATTACCGAGTTGCGCGTTCAGCCATTGCGCCGCGCCCGGACCGCCCATCCCAAGTCGGGCGACGGGATCGGTCGATGCCGCCCCGACATACACCTGGCCACCGTTGACGTGGAAGTCTGCGGCACTATGCGCCAAATCTGTTCCAGGACAACCGATCAACACGACATCATTGACTTTCATACCGCTGCCCGCGCACGCATCGGCAACCGTGGTGGACCCGTACGAGTGACCCATCACCGTGACGTGCGACGCACCCTGATGCGTCGCCGCCAGCCCGTTGACGTCGGCGGCCAGTAAGTCGCCACCCTGCCTGGCCAGGGTCGGGTTCGCGATGCGCGGATCGGTGAAGCTGTCGGGCGCGTCGTAGCCCATCCACATCATCACCGCGGTGGAGCGGTTCGGGTCGGCCAGCCTCGCCTGGTCGTACACGTGAATCGCATCGTCATGGCCGTCGGCCAGCCAGCCGTCGTGGACGCTGCTGCCGGTGCCGGGCACGATCACCGTCGTATTGTCCGCGGTGTCGGGGTTCCCGAGGCAGATGGCCGCCCGCCCCTGTCCGCCATCCGCCTCCGGTTGATAAGCCCACAGCATGACGGGACGTTCCCGCTTCGAGTCGGTGCCGGACCCGCGCTGGTGCGCGAGACCTTCACTGGTGCGCCGGGCGTTGTAGAACCGCGTGGCGTCGGTCTGCGTCAGCCCGTACCGGCCGGGGTCCTTGAGGACGTCGTCCTCGGAGACGTGATTGCGGCCCGCGACGTCGCGGACCCGGTTCAGGTCGTCGTTCATCACCTGCTGATTGACGGCGTCCCGGGCACTGGCCGGGACACCGTTGAGGTTGCCCAATTCCGGCGGATGCCGGGCGATCAGCTGCTGTTGCTGCTCCGGCGTCAGTGCGTTCCACCACTTGTTGACGTCCTCGGGGTTGGTCCCCGGCGGCGGAATCTGGATGTCCTGCCCGCCGATGTTGACCGGCGCCGAGGGTTTCTGGCCTTGTACTGCCTGGTCGATCGCCGTGGCGGTGAGCGTGTCAGTGGTATCGAAGGCCTTCAGTTGCTCCTGAATGGAGTCGGTGAAGAACTCGGCCGCTTTCTTGAGGGGTCCCAAGTCGCCGACCAGCCACTGCTGTGGGGTGACCACGCCGTCGTCGCGGACCGAGAACCCCAGCATGAGGGCGGTGTCGACAAATTCCAGCAGGGTGCTGCGCAGCGAGGTGAGCTGATTGCCGCCGTCGGTGAGCGCCTTGGCCAGCTTGTCCAGCCGGGCCCGGTAGGCCTCCTGCTCGTCGATCAGCTGCTGCGCCTTGGCGATTGCGGCGTCGCTGGCCTGCCCCTGCCAGTTCGCTTTCAGGTTGGCCAGCTGGCCGCGCTCGACGCCGATCACGATCTCCAGCGCGGCCGACGTGGTCCGTACGTCATCGGCGGCGTCGAGCATCGTCCCAGGCTTCGCCGCGCGCACGCGCGACACCGTCACCGTCACCCCTGCCGCACCCCCTCGGCGATCACTCCTTCGATCGTCGCACAGCGCGGAGGTACCAACCGACACAACCTGCATTTCGCACCATCGACCGGACACTCCGCGAATCCCGCCGCTCCGCTCGTCCCGGCGACATAACCTGTCGCCATGGCATCAGCGCAGCGCGTACCGACCGTCGTCGTTCTCGGTGGCGGGTCGTGGGGCACCACGGTGGCCTCGATCTGTGCGCGGCGCGGCCCGACGCTGCAGTGGGTGCGGTCGGCGGAAACCGCCGCCGATATCAACGAAAAGCATTGCAACAGCCGCTATCTGGGCGACGGGGTGGCCCTTCCCGAATCGCTGCGGGCGACCACCGACTTTTCCGAGGCCGCCAATTGCGCCGACGTCATCGTGATGGGCGTCCCGTCGCACGGCTTCCGCAACGTGCTGGGCGAGCTGGCCAAGGAATTGCGGCCGTGGGTCCCGGTGGTGTCGTTGGTCAAGGGCCTGGAGCAGGGCACCAATATGCGCATGAGCCAGATCGTCGACGAGGTGCTGCCCGGGCACCCGGCCGGAATCCTGGCCGGACCCAACATCGCCCGCGAGGTCGCCGAGGGATACGCCGCCGCCGCGGTCCTCGCGATGCCGGACCAGCACCTCGCCGCGAATCTCGCGGGCCTGTTCCGCACCCGGCGTTTTCGAACCTACACAACCGACGACGTGATCGGTGTCGAGATGGCCGGGGCGCTCAAGAACGTGTACGCCATCTCCGTCGGCATGGGCTACTCCCTGGGCATCGGCGAGAACACCCGCGCGATGGTGATGGCGCGTGCCGTGGCCGAGATGTCCAAGCTCGGCGTGGCGATGGGCGGCAATCGTGACACCTTCGCGGGCCTGGCCGGCATGGGCGACCTGATCGTCACCTGTACCAGTCAGCGCAGCCGTAACCGGCACGTCGGCGAGCAGCTGGGCCAGGGCAAGACCGTCGACGAGATCATCGCCTCGATGAACCAGGTCGCCGAGGGCGTCAAGGCTGCCAGCGTGATCATGGAGTTCGCCGAGACGCACGGGCTGAGTATGCCGATCGCCCGCGAGGTGGACCGGGTGATCAACCACGGCTGCACGGTCGAGGACGCCTACGCCGGCCTCATGCTCGAGAAGCCCGGGCACGAAGTCCACGGCGCGGGGTTCTGACCTCGACGGTCAGTTGAAGTAAGGGTTGCGGTCTTTCGGCCTGTCCAGCAACGGATTCGACTCGTTGACGATGAAGCTGCCGGACGGGCTGACCACGAAACCGGACTGGTCGAAGCTGTTGACGCACGCCGTCATGGTGCCGTCGGTACCGCACGTGATGTTGCGGTAGGTGATCCGGGAACCGCCAGGCAGCGTCTGCACCGCGCCCGGCATCTCGCCGACGTACTTCGGCCCGTTCAGGGTGTTGAACGCCGGCGCGCCGACCTGCTGGCCGACGACCACGTTGGTGCCCTCCGGGGCGCCCGGCATCGAGCCGCTACAGCCGTACTCGCCTTCGTTGCGGCGCATGATGCACGTCAGACCGCCGGGGGCCTGGAACATGTAGAACGTGCCGTCCTTGCTGGCGTAGGTCGACGGGGTGACAGGCTTGAATCCGTTGAGGTTCGGCGCGGCGGGTCCCGGTGGCGGGGGCACCGGCTCCGGCGGCGGAGCTGCCGCGGCAACACCCGGAACCAACGAGATCGCCCCAGCGGCCACGACCGCACCGATCAGGATTCTGCTCAACACCCGCTCAGCGTAGAACCCAATGACCACGCCTCGCAGCGTCAGCCGCAAATCACTTGCAGCCGAGGTCGACGTAAACCGTGGTGTTCTGACCGCGCAGCTTGCCCTCCTGGCTCGACAGCTCGCGCCCGTGCCGGACGGCGGTGACGGTGCAGTTGTCGATGGATCCGCTGCCGACGCGCGACTCGATGACCCGGAAGCCCTCGGTCTGCAGCCGGTGAATCGTCTGCGAGGCAGACTCCCCCGGCGCCGGCGGCACCACTGGCTGCGCCGCGGCCGGGGCGGCCGCCGCGACCAGCAGGGCCAGGACGATTCCGGGTCCGGCCGAGATCTTGGTGGAACTCTTCATGGTTTTTCCCTTTCCGCATCCAGCGCCGACAGCGCTGGATCAATAACTTCGACGGTAGTCGCGAAAAAGGGAGAGAAACACATTCTCAGGCCGAACCCATACGGATATCCGCATGAATCATGTCGAATTCAGGCGAAATTCAAACAGTCGACTCAGATACGTGCGGGTTGTGCGACTCACTCACCGTCACGTACTCCCCGACTTCCCGGTCCATCGGCAACCGCACCCGGAAAACCGTTCCCGCAGTGTTTGATTCGACCTCCACGCGACCACCGTGCGCTTTGACGATCGTCGACACGATCGCCAGGCCCAGCCCCGTGCTACCGAGCACGCGAGAACGCGATTTGTCGGCGACCACAAATCTGTCGAACAAATTCGGCAACAATTCTTCCGGAATTCCCGGGCCGTCATCGGCGACCGCCAATTCCACATATCCGGGACCCGGTGTCAGGCTGGTCGTGACCGAAACTCCGGCCGGCGTGTGGACACGCGCGTTGGCCAACAGGTTGCCGATCACCTGATGCAACCGGGCCGGGTCCCCGCGGACCCACACCGGCACATCGGGCAGACGCGAGCGCCAGCGGTGCGCGGGCGACGACACCGCGGCGTCGTTGACGGCATTGATCACCACGTCGCACAACTCGACGTCGTCGGTTTCGAGGTCCTGATGCTCCTCGAGACGCGAGATCAGCAGCAGGTCCTCCACCAGGCCGGACATCCGCTGCGCCTCGGCCTCGATACGGGCCAGCGCGTATTCGGTGGTCTCGGGCAGTGCAGCGCTGTCCTGGCGGGTCAGTTCGGCGTACCCGCGGATGGCGGCCAGCGGTGTCCGCAACTCGTGGCTGGCGTCGGTGAGGAACTGCCGCGTGCGACGGTGCGACGCGGCGAGCTCGGCCAGCGCGCTGTCGACGTTGTCCAGCAGCTTGTTGAGCGTGTCCCCCACGATGCCGACCTCGGTGCGCGGGTCGGTGTCCTCCGGCCGGACCCGTTCGGTGATGCGGTGGTCCTCGCTGCCGAACTGGCGGGTCGCCACCTTCGCCGCCGTCGAGGCCACGCGGCTCAGCGGCCGCAGCGCATAGTTCACCACCGCGATGGTGCCGACCGCGGTCAGCGCGATGGCCAGCAGCGTCATGACCGCGACCGCGACGGTCTTGCGCGCCACCACACTGTTGGCGTCTTCCATGGACACGCCCGAGACCAGCACGTCACCGCCACCGGCGTCCTGTCCCGCCATGCGGTACCAGCCGAGTCGCGGCAGCTTCACCGTCCGCGGCCCGAGGTTGGTCCACTGCTGCCCGCTGACGGCCTTGACGACGTCGGGCTGGACGGGCTTCGGTTCGCCGTCGGGGAACACCGCCGACTGCACGACGACGCCCTTGTGCAGTACCGCGATCAGGTTTCCGGGCGCCTGGCCACCGAAGGCCGTCAGGCCGTCTTCTCCGGCATCGATCGGGTGGGCCGGATCGCCGCGCTTGATCTCCAACCGGTCATAGGAGTGGCCGAGGGCGTCCAGCGAGCGCTCGAGTTCCGCGTCGCTCATCGCCGACACGTAGCTGTGCAGGCTGTACACCGACAGCACGCCGACCGCCAGCAGCACGACGGTGACCAGGGACGTGACGCCGAACACGAGCCGCCGGCGCAGGGTGCGCGGACGCCACCACGGCGCCCGAACCGGGGTACGGGCAGGTACTCGGGTCGGCACCCGGGTCACACGCGTCACCTCGGGCAGGTTAGTCCTCCGCGTCGGCAGGGCGCAGCATGTAGCCCACGCCACGCACTGTGTGGATCATCGGCTCGCGATCGGTGTCGATCTTCTTGCGCAGATACGAGATGTAGAGGTCGACGATGCTCGACTTGCCGCCGAATCCGTAGTTCCACACCCGGTCGAGGATCTCCGCGCGGGCGATGGCCCGCCGCGGGTTACGCATCAGGTACCGGAGCAGCTCGAACTCGGTGACGGTCAACGCGATCGGCTCGCCGGCCCGGGTCACCTCCCGGCTGGCGCCGTTGAGGACCATGTCGCCGACCTTGAGCACCTCGTCGGACGCCGGCGCGAGCTGACTGGACCGGCGCAGCAGTCCACGCAGCCGGGCCACCAGCTCTTCGAGGCTGAACGGCTTGGTCATGTAGTCGTCGGCGCCGGCGGTCAGCCCCGTGACGCGGTCCATCACGGAGTCGCGCGCGGTGAGGAAGAGCGTCGGGGTGTAGCCCTCGGCCGCACGGACCCGCTGCAGCAACTGCAGGCCGTCGGTGTCGGGCAGCATGATGTCCAGCACGACGAGATCCGGTTCCATCTCGCCGAACTTGGTCACCGCGTCGCGGCCGTTGTGCGCAACCTCGACGACCCAGCCCTCGTAGTGCAGCGCCATCTTGACCAGGTTGGTCAGCGCCGGCTCGTCGTCGACCAGCAACACCCGGATGGGGGATCCGTCGGCACGTTCCATGCGCGGCAGCTGGCCGAGCACGGCGGCCCGGGGGTGACCCTCTCGTGGTGGTACCGACATCGTTGTCATTCTTCCATTGTGTTGAGAACACAGAAAATTGTCACTGCGTTCATACCGAGTTCAAATATTAGTCCCTGGATATGACTCACGTCACTTACCTGAGCCGATGTGATGCGCGAGAATCGTTGCAATACAGTGATCTTGACTGGTCGGACCCCCAATCACGAGCATACCGACCGGATCGATTCAAGCCGGTATCCCAGGTCGCCCAATCGATCAACCCTCTGGCCCACGGAGAAGATTTGCGTTCTCTATGGGAACTCTTCCTCGCCTTGCGACCCCGTCTGGCGATAAATACTCTCGCACTTAGCAATTGACGTCGCTTATCGTTGGCGACCGTCGAACAGTTCTGAAACATGTTGTCTCGCAACATGTTTAATCGACAATGGTGTCGGCGGGTGTGCGGACCGAACCTCGCGCAGCGCATCTGCACATGTGTCCATCGGACAACAATCGGAGAACGGAAACCTAGGCATGCTAGAAACCGCCCCGCCGGCAAAGGGTCTACGCGCCATACTGCGCTACGACCTGCCCGCGTCACTTGTCGTATTCCTGGTGGCACTGCCACTGTCGCTCGGCATCGCCGTCGCGTCCAACGCGCCCATCCTGGCCGGCATCATCGCCGCCATCGTCGGCGGCATCGTCGCCGGCGCCCTCGGCGGCTCGCCGCTGCAGGTGAGCGGACCGGCCGCCGGCCTGACCGTCATCGTCGCCGGGCTCATCGCCGAATTCGGCTGGGGCGTGACATGCGCCATCACCGTCGGCGCCGGCCTCCTCCAGATTCTGTTCGGCCTCAGCCGCGTGGCCCGCGCCGCGCTGGCCATCTCGCCGGTCGTCGTGCACGCCATGCTCGCGGGCATCGGCATCACCATCGCGCTGCAGCAGATGCACGTGCTGCTGGGCGGCAAATCCAACAGCTCCGCGTGGGAGAACATCGAGCAGCTGCCGGCGCAGCTGATGAACATCCAGGGTGCCGGGTTCCTGCTCGGCATGCTCGTCATCGTCATCCTGGTGGCGTGGCGCTGGGTGCCGGCACCCATCAACCAGATCCCCGGTCCGCTCGTCGCCATCGTCGGTGTGACGGCGCTGTCGGTCCTGCTGCCGTTCGACGTCAAGCGCATTCAGATCAACGGCTCGCTGTTGGACTCGTTGTCGTTGCCGACCATGCCCACGGGCGACTGGGACGGCATCATCGCCGGCGTCCTGACCGTCGCCCTGATCGCCAGCGTCGAGAGCCTGCTGTCCGCCGTCTCGGTCGACCGCATGCACAACGGTCCCCGCACCAACTTCGACCGTGAGCTGATCGGCCAGGGCACGGCCAACACCCTCTCCGGCGCCATCGGCGGCCTGCCCATCACCGGCGTCATCGTCCGCAGCTCGACCAACGTCGCCGCCGGCGCCAAGACCCGGGCCTCGGCCATCCTGCACGGCGTCTGGATCCTGCTGTTCGCGGTGCCGTTCGCCGGCCTGGCTCAGCTGATCCCGACGTCGGCGCTCGCCGGCCTGCTCATCGTCATCGGCTGCCAGCTGGTCAAGAAGGTGCACATCGAAACCGCCCGTCGCACAGGCGATATCGCGGTCTACGTGATCACAGTGCTCGGCGTCGTCTTCCTCAACCTGCTCGAGGGCGTGCTGATCGGCCTCGCGCTGGCAGTCGCCCTGACGGTGTGGCGCGTGATCCGGGCCAAGATCGTCACAGAGCACATCGCCGGCAACGACTGGCGCATCGTGATCGAGGGCTCGGTCAGCTTCCTGTCGCTGCCGCGCCTGACCTCGGCCCTGGCTTCGGTGCCGACCGGTTCCGACGTCACCGTCGAGCTGTCGGTGGACTTCATCGACCACGCCGCCCACGAGACCATCGACGAGTGGAAGCGCCAGCACATCGCCGGCGGTGGCTCCGTCGAGATTCACGAGCACGGCACCGCCGAGCTGCACAGTGCGGCGGCCGGTCCGCCGACCCGCACGTTCACGCCGTTCGACAAGCGCTCGGGTGTCGTCCCGTGGAAGTCGCAGCCGCAGACCTCTTCTGTGATGGAGGGCCTGGAGACCTACCACCGCCGTACCGCACCCGTGCTGCGCCCGCACATGGAGGACCTGGCCCACACTCAGAAGCCGGAGACGCTGTTCATCACCTGCGTCGACTCGCGGGTCGTGCCCAACGTCATCACCAGCAGCGGCCCCGGTGACCTGCTGACGGTCCGCAACGTCGGCAACCTGATCCCGGAGGGACGCGCCGACGCCTCGGTCGAGGCGGCCATCGCCTTCGCCGTCGAGGTCCTGGAGGTCTCGTCGATCGTGGTGTGCGGCCACTCCAACTGCGGCGCCATGACCGCGCTGCTGGGCGGCGATCAGGGTCACGACGAGCACCTGCACACCTGGCTGGAGCACGGCGATGCGACGTTGCGCGCCTTCGACGAGGGCCGCCACCCCGTGGCCGTCGCCGCGGCCGAGGAAGGGTTCGGCGTCGTCGACCAGCTGTCGATGGTCAACGTCGCACTTCAGGCGCAGACCCTCGCCGCCCACCCGCTGGTCCGGGCCCGGCACCGCGCCGGCGACCTCGAGGTGATCGGGTTGTTCTATGACATCGGCACCGCGGCCGCCCTCCGGGTGACGCCGGTCAGCGTGGACCGTCTGGTCGAGGTTGCCGAGTAGTACCTGATTGATCCTGCGCCCAGGGCCGTACCCCGCGAGAGCGGCAGGCCCTGGGCGCAGTGCCACGTCCGCGCCCTTTCCCGGTCAGCTGCAGCAGCACCCGCCGGCCGCCTCCGCGGCGGACGGCAGCTCGACGTTCGGCAGTTCGCCGTCGGGCCGCCAGTCGAACGGGAAGTGCTTGCTGGAGGCGCCGAGGTACTCGTGGGAGAAGTCGAAGCCGACGGCGTCGGCCTTCCTGACCACACCCCACGTCGCGACCTGGCCCGGGCCCACTTCCGCGCCCGGAGCGTTGACGGTGGTGACGCGGCGGTTCGGGTCGGCCGTCGGTCCGGTGAGCGCATCCACCCGCACGTCGACCTTGCCCGGGATCTCCGCCCGCCAGTAGGCGAGGTCGTCGGCTGCGGCGAAGTTGATCGGCGCGTACTCGATGCCCCGCAGCTCACTGATCAGACTGCCGAACTCCCCCGGCCAGCCACCCTCGTCGCCGCGGAAGATCCGCTCCAGAGCCGCGCGCTGATCGGCGTCGGCCTTCTCGTCGATGTAGAACATCAGCTTCATGGTGGCGTCCGGGTCACCGATCCACATGTTGCCGGCGAACTCGCCCAGGGCCACGACCCCGAGGCCACTGAGATCGGTTGCGCCGTAATGCCCTTCGTGCACCTGCCAGACGAGGGTGAACAGGCAGTCGCCGTGCGTGGGCTCCTGCGCGAAGCTGCACGGGCAGGGCAGCTTGCAGCTGCACACATCGAACCACTCGCCGCGTAGATGCCAATCGGCCTTCGGGGTTGCCGCCACCGTCATCGCTGAATCCCTTCTCGTGTGCATACCCCCTGGGGGTACCTGACGTGGACGACGTTACGCAGCGCGGCGAGCGTCCGTCAAGTACCCCCAGGGGGTATGTTTCTATGAGTTTGGCGAGCCCGACCGGGCGGTGCTGCATCCACCCTGAAGCCAGGGCGAAAAAGTGCGAGAGACGACGACCCTCAGCACAGGGTCAATGGGGCATCAGCCACGGCATCCGTTCACCCTGAAACCACGGCGCCAAAGTCCGAGTAGCGAAGGCCCAGAGGGGCAATCGAGACAGCGGGCGCTACCGCCCCGCCATGCGCTCCAGGCGTGCGATGCGGTCCTCGATGGGCGGGTGCGTCGAGAACAGCTTGCCGATCTTCTCGCCGGCGCGGAACGGGTTGGCGATCATCAGGTGGGCCTGGTCGGCCAACTGGGGCTCCGGGGGCAGCGGAGCCTGCTGGACGCCGGCGGTGATCTTGCGCAGCGCGCTCGCCAGCGCCAGCGGATCACCCGTCAGCTCGGCGCCCGACTGGTCGGCCTGGTACTCGCGCGAGCGCGACACCGCCAGCCGGATGATCGTCGCAGCCAATGGGCCGACGATCGAAAGAACCAGCAGCACAAAAGGATTGGGCCGGTCGTCGCGGTCGCCGCCGAACATGCCGATGAAGTAGGCGACGTTGACCAACGCCGTCACCACCGACGCCATGGCGCCCGCCACGCAGGAGATCAGGATGTCGCGGTTGTAGACGTGCGAAAGCTCGTGTCCCAGCACGGCGCGCAGTTCGCGCTCGGTGAGGATGTTGAGGATTCCCGTGGTGCAGCACACCGCGGCGTTGCGGGGGTTACGTCCCGTCGCGAAGGCGTTGGGGGCGGCGGTGTCGCTGATGTACAGCTGCGGCATGGGCTGGCGCGCCGTGGTGGCCAGCTCGCGGACGATGCGGTACATGGCCGGCGCCTGCATCTCGCTGACCGGCTGCGCGTGCATGGCCCGCAGCGCCATCTTGGCGCTGTTGAAGTAGACGTAGGCGTTCATGCCGATGGCGAACAGCACCGCCAGGTACATGATGTTCTTGCCGAACAGCGACCCGATCAGCACGATGAGCGTCGAGAAGCCCGCCAGCAGCGCGAACGTCTTCGCGGTGTTCGCGTGCGGATTCCACGTCATCGGCTACCTCCTCCAGCGCAGTCAAACTCACTGAATTGAACGCTCGGCAACTGGTGCCTGGTTCCAGGGTGTCCCGGTGGGAGGTCAGCCGTGGCGGTCAGCGGTGTACTCGACCAGGTTGAGCAGCGCCAACCGGCCGGGCAGATCCGGCAGGTTGTCCAACTCGGCGCGAGCGTCCGCGGCGAAGCGCTGAACGGTGCGCTTGGCCTCGACCATGCCCTGCGACGCGCGCAGCAGCGCCAGCGCCTCGGCGAGGTCGGCGTCGTTGTCGATGGGCTTGGCCAGCAACACCCGCAGCCGGTCGGCGTCGGGTCCGGTCTCCTGCAGCGCGTACAGCACCGGCAGGGTGTGTACGCCTTCGCGCAGATCGGTTCCCGGCACCTTGCCCGATTCGTCGGGATCGCTGTCGATGTCGATGATGTCGTCGGAGATCTGGAAGATGGTGCCGACGATGCCGCCGAGCCGGCTCAGCCGCTCGATCTGCTCCTCATCGGAGCCGGAGAACGTCGCACCGAACCGGCCGGACGCCTCGATCAGGCATGACGTCTTCTCGTACACGACCTTCAGGTAGTGCTCGACGGGGTCGGCGCCTTCGAGGGCGCCACGGGTCTCGCGCATCTGGCCGGTCACCAGCTGGGCGAAGGTGTCGGCGATGACGCGCACCGCGTCGGGCCCCAGCCGGGACACCAGCCGCGAGGCGGTGGCGAACAGGTAGTCGCCGGCCAGGATCGCGATGTTGTTGCCCCAGCGGGCGTTGGCGCTGTCCGCGCCGCGCCGCACCTGCGCCTCGTCCATGACGTCGTCGTGGTAGAGCGTCGCCAGGTGCACCAGCTCGATGACGGCGCCGGCGATCGCGACGTCGTTGTTGTCGGGGTCCGGCCCCAGCGACGCCGACAACACGGTGAACAGCGGACGGAACCGCTTGCCACCGGCCTGGAACAGGTGCTGGACCGCTTCGGCCATCAGCTCGTCGGCTTTGCCCAGCTCGGTCGACATCAGGTCTTCGATGCGCGCGACCGCGTCACGAACCTGCGCGGCGAAGGCGGCGTCACCAAAGTCCACGCCCGCGACCACTGTCGCTGGTGTCTTCATGGGTCCAACATACTGGGCGGCATGGTCGTGCACGCAGATGTGGTCGTGGTCGGAGCCGGGCCGGCAGGTTCCGCCGCTGCCGCCTGGGCAGCGCGCCGGGGCCGCGACGTCCTGGTGATCGACTCGGCGCAGTTTCCCCGGGACAAGGCCTGCGGCGACGGGCTGACGCCGCGGGCCATTGCCGAACTGCGTGAGCTGGGACTCGGCGATTGGCTCGACGGCCACGTCAGCCACCACGGGCTGCGGCTGGCCGGCTTCGGCGCGCAGCGCGAGGTGCGCTGGCCGGGGCCGTCGTTCCCGGCCACCAGCAGCGCGGTTCCCCGCGCCGAGCTCGACGACCGGATTCGTCAGGTCGCCGCCGACTCCGGGGCGAAGATGCTGCTGGGCGTCAAGGCCGTCGCCGTCTCCCACGATGCGGCCGGCCGGGTGACCACGTTGCAGCTCGACGACGGACAAGAGGTGAGCTGCACCGAACTCGTCGTGGCCGACGGCGCCCGCTCGACGCTGGGCCGTGTCCTGGGCCGGCAATGGCACCAGGAGACGGTGTACGGCGTCGCGATCCGCGCCTACATCGCGACGCCGCGGCACGCCGAGCCGTGGATCACGTCGCACCTGGAGCTGCGCTCCCCCGCGGGGGAGGTGCTGCCGGGCTACGGCTGGATCTTCCCGCTGGGCAACGGCGACGTGAACATCGGCGTGGGTGCGCTGGCCACCGAGAAACGTCCGGCCGACGCCGCGCTGCGCCCGCTACTGGCCCACTACACCAACCTGCGCCGCGACGAGTGGGGCTTCGAAGGTCAGCCGCGGCTGGCCAAGTCGGCGCTGCTGCCGATGGGCGGCGCGGTGTCGGGCGTCGCGGGACCGAACTGGATGCTCGTCGGCGACGCCGCCGCATGCGTCAACCCGCTCAACGGCGAGGGCATCGACTACGGCCTGGAGACGGGAAGGCTGGCCGCCGATCTGCTGGGCTCGGGTGACCTCAGCGCGGCCTGGCCCGCACTGCTGCAGCAGCACTACGCCGCCGGGTTCTCGGTGGCGCGCCGATTGGCGATCCTGCTGACCGTGCCGAAGTTCCTGCCGCTGACGGGGCCTGTCGCGATGCGATCGCAGTACCTGATGACGGTCGCGGTACGGGCCATGGGCAACCTCGTGACCGAGGAGGACACCGACATGATCGCCCGCATCTGGCGCCGGGCCGGCCGGGGCTCGCGGCGGCTGGATCAGCGCAAGCCGTTCAGCTGACCGACCGCGCGAACCCGACGATGTCGCGGACGGTCGCGGCGAAGACCTCGGGCATGGCACCGGCCAGCAGGATGTCCCCGGCGTGGCAGGTGCCGGCGACGATGCGGCCGACGACGCTGACACCGGCCGCGGCCAGCCTGCGGTAGTAGATCAGGCCCTCGTCGCGCAGCGGGTCGAGCTCGTTGACCGAAATGACATGCGGCGGAAGACCTTCCAGCTCCACACTGGTGGCCGCCCCGGCCCAGCAGGTGCCGTCTTGCGCGTGCTGCTGGTCGGGGTCATAGATGGAACCCAGCAGCGCCAGTTGGAGGCAGCTGATGAAGTACCCGTCGTTCTCCCGCAGCGACGGCAGGTCCTCGGCGTCCTCGAGCCACCGGTTCGAGATGTACGGGCACTGGGCGTAGACGCCGGCGATCTCGTCGATCCAGCCCTCCCGCTTGGCTTTCAGCGCGACCGTCAGCGTCAGGTTCCCGCCGCCGGACTCCCCCGACACGATCAGGTGGCTGATCCCGAGCTCGTCTTTGTGCGCCGCCGTCCAGCGCACGGCCGCCGCGCAGTCGTTGAGCCCGGCCGGGAACGGGTGCGGGCCGAGCGCGCCGCCCGAATTACGGAACTCGACGCCGACGACGACAAGGCCTGCGGCCGCAAGGTTTTCGCGGAGGCGGACGTACTGGATGTCGGCGGCGCTGAGGATCGCCATGCCACCGCCGTGCAGGTGCACAACCGCGGGCAGCGGACCGTCGGCATCGGTGGGTCGGCTGATGAACAGCGTGATCTCGTTGCCGTCGGCACCGGTGATGGTGGTGGTCGTGGTGGTGACGCCCTCAGGTGCGGGGGCCTGGTCCCCCAGCATCTTCAGCACGGCACCGGTCCCCTGCTCCGCGAACGCGGTGAACTCGAGGCGCTGCGCCAGCGGGGCGTCGACCGTCAGCGGCGGTTCCGGGAGGCGGCCGTCCATGCCGAATGCGGCGAGGGCCTTGACCATGCGCGGGTCAGAGCGGCGGTCGGTGCCGATGATGGAATCGGGATCAGCGAGGCGTCCGTAGGGCATGCCTCATCTTGGTGCACAAAGTGAACTTGGTCGCGACTTTGCGAAAAAGTCGCGACCAAGTTCACCGTGGGCGGAAAGTTACCGGTATTCGCAGAGGTAGGCGGTCTCGACCTCGACGCGGACGCCGAACTTGCTGTCGGCCGGCACGGTGAATTGCGTTCCGGCGGCGAAGGTTTCCCACTCGTCGCTGCCGGGCAGCTTGACGGTCAGGGCGCCGGACACCACGTGCATGATCTCGAGGCTCGAGGTGCCGAATTCGTATTCGCCGACGGCCATGACGCCGACGGTCGCGGGGCCCTCGGCGGGCGCGAACGCGATCGATGCGACCTTGCCATCGAAGTACTCATTGACCTTGAACAACACAACTCCTCGAACTCAGGTGAGCGGTCAGGATATCCGGCGCCTGTGCCGGCGTTGACTGCGAACCTACGCACATAGGCACTCGACCTTTTGCGACGTCAGTTCGCAGTCAACGCTGAAGGCGCCGATCCCGGGCTACTGCACCACGTACTTGTGGACTCCGAGGATGGCGTTCTCGTCGGCCGGTTCGGTGGTGCACTCGTGCAGCGCCGCCCGCACCTTTTCGGTGTCCATGCCGGTGCCGATGCACACCAGCTGGGTCCCGCTGCCGCGGCGCTTCTGCAGCCGCAGGGAGCCGCCCACCAGGTGCAGCAGGTACCGGTGTCCCGCGCCGAAGTCGACGAAACCCTTTGCCCGGTACAGGCCTTCGGGCCGGTCACGCAGCAGCGCCAGCAACCGGCGGGGATTCAGCACGTCGCCGGTGGTGTATTCGACGGACTGGTAGACGGGGTGGTCGTGGTCGTGCTCGTCGTGCAGCAGCTCGTCGAACGACAGCTGGGCCTGCGGGGCGCGCTCGGGGATGTCGATGAGCAGCGTCGGGTCGATCCGCGCGAAATCGGTGGCCTGCACCGGGACCCGCGGGTTCTGCGCGCGAATGCGGGCCAGGACGTCATCGATGTCGGTGGCCTCGGAGGCCCGGTTCAGCACCACGAGGTCGGCGACCGGCAGACCGTGCCCGAACTCCGGCTCGGTCGCGCTGACCACCAGGATCAGGCCGGCGTAATGGAAGTCGTCGGAGTCGGCCGTCATGATGGTCCGCGCCACCGCGGGCGGCTCGGCGACGCCGCTGGCCTCCACCACGATCAGGTCCAGGGCCGGGCGGACGGCGGCCAGCTTGCCCAGCATCTCGGCGACCTCACCGTCCTCGGCGACGCAGCAGATGCACCCGTTGGACAGTGACGCCATGGCGTCGACCTGACCGGCGACCAGCATCGCGTCGATGTTGACGGACCCGAAGTCGTTGACCAGCACGCCGATTCGCGCGCCGCGGCCGTTACGCAGCAGGTGGTTCAGCAGTGTGGTCTTGCCCGCGCCGAGGAAACCGGCGACCGCGAGGACGGGAATACTCACGGCTTGACGGCGGCGTGCAGCGCGACGATCCCTCCGGTCAGGTTGCGCCAGCGCACCTGCGACCAGCCGGCCGCCTCGATCTTGCGGGCCAGGTCGTCCTGGTCGGGCCAGGCCCGGATGGACTCCGCGAGGTAGACGTACGCCTCGGGGTTGGACGACACCGCGGTGGCCATCGTCGGGAGCGCCTTCATCAGGTACTCCTTGTAGGCCGTCGCGAAGAGCCGGTTGGTCGGCGTGGAGAACTCGCACACCACCAGGCGGCCACCGGGCCGGGTCACCCGGGCCATCTCACGCAGGCCGGCGCTGAAGTCGACGACGTTGCGCAGCCCGAAGCTGATGGTGACCGCGTCGAAGACGCCGTCGTCGAACGGCAGTCTGGTGGCGTCACCTGCCACCTTCGGGACCTTCCGGTCCGCCCCCGCCGCGAGCATGCCGACCGAGAAATCACAGGCCACACACCAGGCGCCCGACGTCGCGAGCTCGACGGTCGACACCGCGGTGCCGGCAGCCAAATCCAGGACCTTGTCACCTGGGCCGATACGCAGCGCCGCCCGCGTCTGCCGCCGCCAGAACCGGTCCTGCCCCAGCGACAGCACGGTGTTGGTGATGTCATAGCGACGGGCGACACCGTCGAACATCGACGCAACCTCGTGCGGATCTTTCTCCAATGACGCGCGACTCACGGATATGACGCTACCGGCTGCTCCAGCGCCCCGCGTCTGCGGCGGGGCGGGAATGGAAAGGGCACTTCGGGAGCTGTAAGCCGCATGGGGACAAAAGTCTGGTTCATCACGGGTACCTCGCGCGGTTTCGGGCGCGAGTGGACGGCTGCGGCGCTCGAGCGCGGTGACAAGGTGGCCGCAACGGCACGGGACGTGTCGACGCTCGACGACCTGGTGGCCAAGTACGGCGACGCGCTGCTGCCCATCACGCTCGACGTCACCGACCGCGACGCCGACTTCGCCGCGGTGAAGACAGCGCACGAGCACTTCGGCCGGTTGGACGTCGTCGTCAACAACGCGGGTTACGGCCAGTTCGGCTTCATCGAGGAGCTGTCGGAGGCCGAGGCGCGGGATCAGATCGAAACCAACGTCTTCGGCGCGCTGTGGATCACGCAGGCCGCACTGCCGTACCTGCGTGCGCAGGGCAGCGGGCACATCATCCAGGTGTCCTCGATCGGCGGCATCAGCGCGTTCGCCGGCCTCGGCGCCTACCACGCGTCGAAGTGGGCGCTCGAGGGTTTCTCGCAGTCGCTGGCCGCCGAGGTGGAACGGTTCGGGATTCACGTCACGCTCATCGAGCTCGGGGGATTCTCGACGGATTGGAGCGGCGCGTCGGCCAAGCGGACCACCGAGCTCGAGGCGTACGACGGGCTGCGGGCGGACGTCGCCCGCTGGCGCAGCGAGCGCAACGCGGTGCCGGGCAACCCGGAGGCGTCAGCAGCCGCGGTGCTCAAGATCGTCGATGCCGAGAAGCCGCCGCTGCGAGTCTTTTTCGGTAGTGCTCCGCTGCAGATCGCCAAGACCGACTACGAAAACCGGTTGCGCACTTGGGAAGAGTGGCAGCCGGTGGCCGAGCTGGCGCAGGGCTGACCGAAGGAACTTCATGGCGGGACTGAAATTCGTCCGACGGGACGACGGATTGACCTATGAGTTCGCCGAAGACGGCGAGGCGCACGGGTTTCCGTCGTACAAGCGGGTCGACCTGGACATCTGGTGCCGGCGACTGCCGCACTTCGGGTGGGTGGTGTGCACGGAGCTGGGCGCGGTGTCGAGCCGCCCGTTCGACCACGCGGGGTTCGGCTACCTGCCACCCGAGGGTACGTGGGTGAGCCGCAAGGACGACCGGTCCTACGTGTACGACCTCGTCCACGTGAGCTGAACTCCCGCCGAGCGTGCATGTCTGCGCACGGCACGCCGGTCGACACGTGCAGATTCGTCACTCTCGGTGGCCACGAGCGCGACATTCATACACACCGAATACGGCGTGTCGCAAGCAAACACGCACGCTCGCGGGGAATCAGGCAGCGTCAGGCAGCGAGGGCGCGACGCTCGCCGAGGACGGCGGCGTAGTGGCCGAGCAGTTCGTCGCACACGGCGGGCCAGGTGCGGCCCAGCACGCTGCGGCGGGCGGCGAGCGAGTAGCGGGACCGCTCGGCGAGCAGGTGATCGACCGCGGCCGGCAGCGACCCCTCGAAATCCGCTACCGGCAAGAGCAATCCGGTGTGCATGGGCGTCACCAGGTCGCGCGGGCCGCCGGCGTCGGGCGCGATGACCGGCAGACCGGACGCCATGGCCTCCTGGACGGCTTGACAGAAGGTCTCGTGCTCCCCCGGGTGCACGAAAACGTCCATGCTGGCGTATGCCGTGGCCAGTTCCCGGCCGTACAGTGCGCCGGTGAAAACTGCTGTGGGCATGAGTTTTTCGAGCTTGGTCTGGTCGATGCCCTCGCCGACCACGACAAGCTGCAGGTCGTCGCGGCCGGCCAGCGCGGCCAGCCGCTCCACGTGCTTCTCCGGCGCCAGACGGCCGACGAAACCCACCACCGGCTTGCCTTCGGGCGACCACTGCGCCCGCAGCGCGGCGCTGCGCGCCGACGGCGCGAAACCCGTGACGTCGACGCCGCGACCCCACTTGTGGACGCGCGGAATGCGATGGGTGACAAGGTCTTCCATCGTCGCGCTGGACGGCGCCAGGGTCCGGTCGGCACGCGAGTGCAGGTGCCGGTTCCAGGCCCACGCGGTTTTCGTCATCATGCCGACGCCGTAACTCTGCGCGAAACCGGCGATGTCGGTCTGAAACACCGCGACGGTCGGGATGCCGAGGAAGCGCGCGGCGTGCAGCCCGCCGTAACCCAGCAGCGCCGGCGACGCCAAGTGCACCACGTCAGGCTGAAAATCGCGCAGTACCCGCACCATTCGCGGCCGCGGCACACCCAGCGGCAACGACGTCACCTTGGGGAACATCCGGGACGGGATACGGTGCACGGGCACATCGCCGTGGAACGTGTCCGCGGGCGTTTCCCCCCGGGGCGTGTCGGGCGCGATGACCAGCGCCTCATGGCCGTTCCGGTGGAGGTGCTCCAGCACCCGGAGCACCGAATTGGTGACGCCGTTGACATTCGGGAGAAAGGACTCCGCCACGATCGCAACTCGCACACCTGCAGGCTGGCAGCGCAGCCTGACCGTCAGGTGACCGTCAGGGATCCGCGACGCGAAGACACGCACAACTCGGGTACCACCGGTATCGTCTGTCGCACCGCGGCGAGAAAGGGGTCGGCATGCGTCTACCTCGGCTGATCCTTGTTCTGGCCACCGCGCTGGCGCTTCTCACCGCATCAACCGGCTGCGGCCGCACCGTCACCGGATCGGCACTGCGGGACCCGGATCTGCCGGGCGTCACCCTCACCGCGGACGGCTTCGGCATCATCGCGGGCCGGCCCGACGCCCCCGCGCAGATCGAGGTGTACACCGAGCCGCAATGCACTCACTGCGCGCACCTGCAGGACACCGACGGGCCGGAGATGAAGAGCATGATCGCCCTCGGTCTGCTGACCGTCACCTACCGCCCGGTGACCTTCCTGGACACCGAGTACGGCTATTCGGCCAAGGTCGCCAACGCGATGTTCCTCGCCGCAGCACACGGCACGTCGGCGCCCGCCCTGCAGGCGTACGTCGCGACGCTGTGGGGCCACCAGAATCCGGGCGGGTCGGCGCCGTCGGACGGTCAGCTCGCGGGCTGGGCCGCCGACTCCGGCGTCAGCGCCGAGGCGGTGGCCACCATCCAGTTCGGTGAACACGCCGTCGACACCGACGAGATGACGATGACCAACGAGACCCGGCTGCAGGAGATCCGCGACGGCGACGCCGGCACACCCACGGTGTACGACCTCACCGGCAACACCGTGGTGGACATCCAGGAAACCGAGTGGCTGGCGAAGCTGACGGCGGGACGGCAGACCTAACCCAGTCGGCGCTGCACGAGAGTGACGATGCCGAGCAGCACACCGGCGACCAACCAGCCGACGACGGCGATCGAGCCGGCCGGGATGACGGCCAGCGACGCGTTGCGGTTCTGCACCCGCACCAGGTCCGGGTTGCTGCGGTCGTATTCGACGTAGATGCGCATCCCGGTTTCCAGCTCGGACGGGTACAGCACGCCCAGCTCGGGCCGGTAGGTGACGCGGTCGGGCGTCACGAACTCGATGGTGGAGCGCCGCGGACCGGCCGAGAGCACCTCGGCGGCCGCCGTCCCCATGTTGTGCTCGATCTGCTGATCGTTGCGCCACGCCCCCAGCACCAGCAGCACCGACTGCAGTGTCACCAGGCAGGCCATGATGACGATGCCGATCCGGATCCGGCGGATGACCCGCTGTGACCGGGTCTCCTTGCCGTTGCCGAAGAGGCGCAGAATCAGGTTGTCCCACAACGTGTTCAACCGGCAGCGCAGGGGTTCGGGAATCACGGAGCGGCCTTGATCGCCGCCCGTATCGAAGCGTGCAACGACCGTAGGGTGGACCGGTCGGCCTTGACCTCCAGCACCCGCATCCCCTCGAACGGTTCGCGCAGCGCGGCGGCCAGTCCGTCGGCCTCCACCTGCCGGCACTCGACGTGGTACGCCCGGCACAGGGCGGCGACGTCGACGTCGTGCGGGGTGCCGAAGATGCGCGACGACACGTCGGAGAACCGGGGATCACCCTGCTCCAGCAGCTCGAAGATGCCACCGCCGTTGTCGTTGGAGACCACGATGGTCAGCGCCTTCGGTGTCGGCTCGGTGGGGCCGATCAGCAGGCCCGAGCTGTCGTGGACGAAGGTCAGGTCACCGATGAGCGCCACGGTCCGGCCCGAGGTGTGGGCCAGTGCGGCGCCGATGGCCGTCGACACCGTGCCGTCGATACCGGCGACGCCGCGGTTGGACCGCACCGAGATGCCGTGCGAGTTCAGCCCGACGAGCGCGGCGTCCCGCACCGGGTTGGAGGCGCCGAGCACCAACTGGTCGCCGGGCTGCAGTCCGTCGGCGACGGCGGCCGCCACGTGCAGGCCGGTGGTCAGTTCATAGGCCGCGAGCTGGTCACGCACGGCGTGCTCGGCACGCGCGTTGGCGTCGGCGCACTTCGCGAGCCAGGCCGGATCGGGCGTGCCCGACGTGATGGCGCGGGTGCCGGTGGCCTGCGAGTTGCCCGACACGTCGGGCCAGCGCGGGCCGGTGGTCAGCGCGTAGACGGGCGTGTGTGGGTCGGCCAGCAAGGTCGACACCGGCCGGTGCAGGGTAGGCCGGCCCAGCATGATCACCTGCTGCGGCCGGACCAGCGACAGCGCCAGCGGGTGCAGCGGGTTGTCGGCCGGCGGCGCGGTCGGTTCGGCGACCGTCGGCAGGTGCGCCAGGTTCTCGTGGCGGCCCGCACCATGGCCGGCGATGACGACGGTGTCGGCCGTCAGGTCGATCTCGAGGGGCTGGTCGAACGTGACAGGCGGCGTGTACGTCCACGGCCGGCCGTCGGGGCGGCCTTCCGGCGCGTAGGGGCCATCTTCGGCGGTGTCCGGGACCAGCGGCTCCCGCAGCGGGATGTCGAACTGCACGGGTCCGGCATTGGCGGTGCGAGAACCCTTGGCCGCCACCAGAACCCGGCACGTCGCCGACCGCCACTGGGCGTTGGCCGCGGCCACGTCGGCCGTCGGCTCGGCCAGGCCGAGGCTGATGGTGGCCCGCACCTGGTTGCCGAAATAGCCGAGCTGCTCCATGGTCTGGTTGGCGCCGGTGCCCAGCAGCTCGTAGGGCCGGTTGGCGCTCAGCACGATCAGCGGCACGCGGGCGTAGTTGGCCTCGATTACCGCCGGGCCGAGATTGGCCACCGCGGTGCCCGACGTCATCGCGATGCACACCGGTGAGCCGGCCGAGACCGCCAGGCCGACGGCCAGGTAGCCGGCGGTGCGCTCGTCGATGCGGACATGCAGCCGCAAGCGGCCGGCCCGGTCGGCGTCGGCCAGCGCAAACGCCAGCGGAGCGTTACGCGAACCGGGGCACAGCACCACATCGCGGACGCCGCCGCGAATCAGTTCGTCGACGACGACCCGCGCCTGAATCGTCGACGGGTTCATTGCTACAGCGTGTCACACCGGGTTGGCGGCGAAGAATTCCAACATCGCGGCGTTCACCGCATCGGGACGCTCGATGAAGCCGAGGTGCCCGGCGTCGGGGATTTCCAGGTAGCGGCCCAGCGGGATCGCGTCGGCCACCTCCTTGGACAGGTGCGGCGGCAGCACGACGTCGTCGGCGAAGCCGATCACCTGCACCGGCACCGCGATCTGGCGGTAGGCCGGCAGCCGGTTGGTCTCCGGCGCGACGGCAAGCTGCGCCCGCAGGCCCGGGGTGGGCTTCGTGGGCCACATGGTGAACATCTCGATCCAGTCCTGGACGGCACGGTCGTCATTCAGGGTCTTGGGTGAAAAGTTCTCCAGCAGCCGGTTTTTCGCGTCCACCTCAGGCGGCAGCTCGATGCCGGCAGCCAGCAGCGCACGCTCGGCCTCCCGGAAGAACGTCCGGGCGCGATCCTCCCGGCCGCGCGTGGCCATGAGCACCGCCGAGGACACCAGCTCGGGCCGGGCGACCATGAGTTCCTGCGCGATGAACGACCCCATCGACACCCCGACGACGCGCACCGGGCCGCCGACGACCTTGTTGATCAACGACGCCGTGTCCGCGACCGCCTGGTCGGTGGAAAAGCCGATGGCGTTCTCCGTGGCGCCGATACCGCGGTTGTCGAACGTGATGCAGCGGAAGCCGGCCCGCTGGAACGCCGGTACCTGGTGCAGGTGCCACGTGCGGCCCGCGCCGCCGCGGCCCGCGATGAACAGCACCGGCTCGCCATTACCGCGCTCGTCATATGCCAGATTCACCCGGCCGAGGTTACTGGACCCGGGATTTGTGCACGATTTTCCGCGGTCGGCGCGGAAAATCGTGCACAAATCCCTAGGTCAGCGGCGGGTTCGGACCTTCTTGAGGGCCTGGTCCCACAGCAGCGCCGTGGTGGCCTTGAGGGCCGTCGGCTTGAGCAGCTCGCGGGACATCAGGGCCGTCGCACTGGCCTTGGTGGCGGCCGAGGCCTTCGACATGTGCCCGGAGTCGAACGGGGGCTGCGGGTCGTATTCCATGGACAGCTGGATGGCCTTGGCCTTGTCCTCGCCGCCGATCTGCGCGGCCAGCCACAGACCGAGATCGATGCCGGCCGAGACACCCGCGCAGGTGACGATGCGGTCGGCCGACTGCACGATGCGCTCGTCGGTGACGGGTTCGACGCCGAACGTGCGCAGCAGTTGCACGGCGGCCCAGTGCGACGTCGCGCGCTTGCCCTTCAGCAGTCCGGAGGCGCCCAGGATCACCGAGCCCGAGCACACCGACGCCGTCCACGTGGTGGTCTCGTGGGCCCGCCGCAGCCACTCCAGCAGCTTCTCGTCGCGCGCGTGCTCCATGGTGCTGAACCCGCCCGGGATGAGGACGATGTCGGGCGACGGGGTCTCGTCGAACGAGTGGGTGGCGCCCACCAGCAGCACCCCGGAGTCGGCGACGATCGGGCCCGGCTCGTGCCAGACGAAGCGGACCTCGGTATCGGGCAGCCAGCGCAACGACTCGTACGGCCCGATGAAGTCGAGGGCCGTGAACCCCGGGTACAGGACGATGGCAACTTGCATTATTGCTCCCTAGCTCGCATTTTCTCTGGTCCTCGCGTGCGCGAAAGTTCTGCGGTACTGGTCGGGTGAAACCCCGACGCGCCGAATGAAACTGCGGCGCAACGTTTCCGCGCTGCCGAAGCCGCAGCGGGCGGCGATGGCGGTGACGGTGTCGTCGGTCTCGGTGAGTTGCCGGCGGGCCGCGTCGGTGCGGACGCGCTCGACGTAGGCCGCGGGCGGCTCCCCCACCTCGGCGGTGAAGGTGCGGGTGAAGTGCCGCGGGCTCATCGCGGCGGCGCGCGCCAGCTCCGGGACACTGTGCGCGCCGCCGGGTTCGGCTTCGATGCGCTCCTGCACGTCGCGGATCGGTTCGCGCTTGGCGCGCGGCATCCAGACCGGCGGCGCGAACTGCGTCTGCCCGCCGGGCCGGCGCAGGTACAGCACCAGCCAGCGAGCGACGTCCTGGGCGACGTCGGTGCCGTAGTCGTCCTCGACGAGGGCCAGCGCCAGGTCGATGCCCGCGGTGACGCCGGCCGCCGTCCACACCTGCTCGGAGCTGCGGACGAAGATCGGATCGGGATCGACGGTGATGCAGGGGAATTCACTGGCGAGCTTGTCCGCCGAGGCCCAGTGGGTCGTGGCCGAGCAGCCGTCGAGCAGGCCGGACTCCGCCGCCAGGAAGGCGCCGTTGCAGACGCTGACGATGCGGCGCGCGTGGGGTGCGGCGGTGCGAATCCAGTCGATGACGGCCGGGTTGGCCCGGGCCTCGTCGACGCCCATGCCGCCGGGCAGCACGATGGTGTCGATGGGCTCGTTGGGGTCAGGCGGCGGCTTGGCGACGAATTCGAGCCCGGTCAGCGTGGTGACGGGACCGCCGTCGGCCGCGGCCAGGACCGGCGCGTAGCCCTCGTCAGCCCGCCCCATCGCGGCCAGCTGCAGCGTGGCTCCCGTGAACACGTCGAAGGGGCCGACCACATCGAGGGCCTGCACCCCGCGGAAGCCGAGCAGCACCACAGATCGCGTCACGCTTCTATCGTGCGACGCCGAGGTCCATGGCGTCTACGCCACGGACCCCACAAATCAGGACATGCCGGCCGGCATTACGCCCGGCCGAACAGGCCGCCCACGAGCCGCTGCAGCGGACCCGGTGCCGAGCTGTCCACCGCGGGCGCGTCGGCACGCGGTGCGGCGCCGTAGCCCACTGCCACCACGGCGTCGCACAGATCAGCAGGGCTGACGTCACGGTCGGTCTCGACGGTGGCGGTCTTGGTGGCGAAGCTGACCGATGCGTGCACGCCGTCGATCTTGTTGAGTGCCTTCTGCACCCGCCGGGAACACATGCCGCACGACATTCCGGTGATGTCGAGATAGACGGCACCGGTGGTCGGTGCCCCGGGCCGGGGTTCGGTCACATCCGTCAAGGTCATTTCCTCACAATCTGATCGGCGCCGAAGACAGTGTCGAGCGGCTGCGGCGTACTGGTGCACTCCGCGATGGATTCGAAATCGATATCGACAGTGGGATATTCGGCGAGGTACTCGGCATACGTGCGGCCGCGCAACCTCGCCCCCAACCCGACCCACGCGTCGAGTACCGCCCAGCGCTGCGGATTTCGGGCGGCCCACACGCTGCGGTCCAGCCGGTCCTTCCACTCCGGGAGATCGATGGCCGGGAACCCGAGGCCGTTGAGAAACGCTGTATAGGGCAGCTTTTCACCGCGTAGCACGGTCATACCGCGACCCAGCTCCACCGCCGGTGACAGCCCGGGAAGCAGCCCGAGAATGCTGTGCGCGGCGGCCACGCCGGTGGTGACCTCTTCCGTCACCGGCACCACGGGACACGCCCCCAGCGCGGCGCAGGCATCGACCATCGCCACCAGGATGTCCGACGACCGCGCGACTTGACGAGCGTCACCGAGCACCCTGGGCAGGCGCACCACCGAGAAGTCCAGGCCGGCCGCGGCACGGGACACGGCCATCTCCGCCAACGACTTCGACGCGGCATAGGGGTACGGCGCATGACGCGGGTCGGTCACGCGCGACGCCGTCACGTCGGCGTTCACCACGAAGGTCGACAGGTGCACCAACCCGGCGCCGCGCCGCGCACACGCCTCGGCGATCGATGCCACCGCGGAAACGTTGGCCGCCCGCAGCCGGCGGTAGGGCACCAACACATTGGTGTTGCCGACGCAGTTCACCACGGTGCCGGCGCCGACGCCGGCGAGAAGGGCATCGAGTGCTGCGGGGCTCAGGCGCTCGGGTACCCGCACGATGTCGACGCCGTCCACGCGGTGCAGGCCCGCCCACGGGTCACCTTCGGGCAGTGGCGATCTCGTGGCGAACACCACATCGGGACAGTCGAGCCCGGCCCGGGCGCGGTCGAGGATCGCCCGCGCGAACCCGGTGCCGAGAATGCCCGAGGCGCCCAGAATCACGATGGTCGATGCGCCGCCACCGGGCCCGCTGGTGGCCGGAAGGCAGCCCCTCCGTGCTGCCGCCAGGTCGTCTGCGATCTCGGCCGCGGTCTCCTCGTCCATCCAGGTGTCGACGTCAGGTTTGCGGCCGACGATGTTGGTGGCGGAGTCCGCGCCGATCAGATCGAGAATCGACAGCTGCCAGTCCAGGAACCGTCGGGTCTCCGGCAGGATGCGGATCAGGTCCAGTGAACCGATGCCCTCGTCCAGCAGGGACGCGTCCGGCCCGATCGGCCGACCGAGCCGGCGACTCCACATCTCGGAGAGGACGGTTGCGCGCGGGTCCGCCTCGGTGCCGTCGCGCGGAACCTCCTTCTCCACAACCAGTTTCGCGCGGTCGACCTTCCCATTGGGCCGGCGTGGGATGCTCGGGACGCCGACAACGTGAAATGCCGGTGCCCCTTGTGCTCTCGCCAGGTCCTGAATCCTGGCGCGCGCGGCCGGGTCGTCGTTCCCGGTGCGGGTCTGTGGGGTTTGGAACCAGATACCCAGGCCATCGCCCGCCACTTCCACTGCCGCGTCGGATATCTCGGGTACCGACGACAACCGGCGCAGCAGTTCGGCGATGTCGAACCGCTTGCCGGCGATCTTGACCACGGCGTCCCGTCGTCCGGCCAGCATGGGGTAGCCCGCGGCGTCTGTCGTCACCCGGTCGCCGGTGGCGAAGGCCCGATACCGGGAGCCATCGGGCGCCTGGACCGTGCCGAAGCTCGTGCCGTCCAGCCCGAGGTAACCGGCCGACACCAGCTCCCCGACGACGACCACTTCCCCGAATCCGACGAACACCGAGCCCGGCACCAGCGGGCGGCCCAGCCTGGCCGTGGTCCGCGCCGGTTCACCCGCACCGATCGGCAGCTGCGTGACGACCACCGTCGTCTCGGTCGGGCCGTACGTCGAGACCAGGGAAATGCGCTCGGCGGCAAGCACATCCCACCACTTGTCGACCGCGGCGGGACGGACGGCCTCGCCGCCGATGATCACCTGGCGCAGCGCCGAGCCGCCCAGCGCTGCCAGTGCCGCGTCGTCCTCGCACAACAGATGCCAGACCGCGGTGGGCAGGTCGAGCACGGTGGCGAGGTGCGCCGCGACATCGCGCGTCAGCGCGGGCAGGTCACCGGCGCGCATCGCGACCGACCGGACGACCCGCGCGCCACACGACAGCGCGCCGAACACCTCCTCCACGCTGATGTCCGACGTCAGCGGAGCGCACTGCAGGATGGTGTCGGCCGGCCCCCAGCCGTAGGCATCCCGCACCGCGGCGCAGAAGATAGCCAGCGAACCATGCGTCACCGGAACAAGTTTGGGTTGCCCTGTCGAGCCCGACGTGGGCATCACATACGCGAGCCGGGAGCCCAGGCCCTGGTCGCGCATGACCTGGCCGATGCGGTCGTCCACGAGTTGTCCTGTCGTGCCGTCCACCTCGGCAACCGGTGTGGTGAGGTCGACGGCGTGCGCACGGGTGCCGCAATGCTCGGCAATGACGCTGACCCGCGACTCCACCTCGCCGGGTGTCGCGCAGACGCTGTAACCGCAGCCCGCCAGGTGGCACGCGATCAGCAGCTCCACCGCGCGCTGGGAATCGTCGTCGACGAAGACCAGCACATCGCCGGGATCGACACCGCGGCGGATGATCTCGGCGATCCACTGGTCGACGCCCGGGCTGCGGCACTGGCCGGGATCGGCGTCCAGGAACCAGGCGCGCGCACCGGCGAGTGGCGGCGCGGGTACGCCGGAGCCCGCTTCGAGACGGCCATCGGCGTCGAGCGCCGACCAGTCACCGACGGTCAACGCCATCGGCCGGTCCCAGTGCGCGTCCATCGATCGCAGTGCCGCGACGATGCGGCCGGCGACGGCGACAGGTTCAGGGTGATCGTGCCGGGTCCAGATGGCGAAGTCGATGGTGCGCCGCGCCTCGTCGTGGACGCAGGAGACCGTGATCCCTTCCACCGGGCCGATATCGGTGACCACCGGGGGTTCGGACAGGTACGGGCCGAGCTCCGGGGCGGACCGGCCGCGCATGTAGTTGATCGTCAGCGCGTCGACGGGTGCGCCGCTGGTGATCGCGAGATGCATGCGGCGGTACCGCTCTTCCCGAAACCACCGGCGCCGCAGCGCTTTGACATAGCCGCGGTCGATCGCGGTGACGACGTCCCGGACCGCGGCGAAGGGTGCGAACCGAACCGGGTGGGCGACCGAATTCACCAGACAGGTGGCGACATTCAGCTCCGGCGCACCGAAGCGGTTGTCCACCGGGTGCACCAGGAGGGCCTCGGTGCTCTGGCGCAGGCTCGCGCGTACCGCCGCCGCGGCGGCCGCGACCAGGATGTTCAGCGGCACCTGCCGGGCCTCGGCGAGCGCCACGATCTCGTCATAGGCCCGGTCGGCGACTCGGCACGATTCCCGCAGCACGCCGCGGCCTGCGGTACCGAGGCCCGCTTCGACAGTGCCCGGCGCGGAACCGCCGCGCAGTGCGTCTTCGGTCAGTTCGCGGCGCACCGCGGCAACGTGGCGTTCGGTCGCTTCCGCCACTTTCGCGCGTTCGCTGCGGTGTGCTGCGGCGAGTGCCGCCAAACCTGCTGTGGTGCTGGGCTTCTGGCCGGCGTCACCGAGATGCCGGGCCAGGTCGGCTTCGATGATTGCGGTCGCAGCGCCGTCGAGCAGGATGTGGTGGGTCTGCGCGTCCATGCCCACCACCTGGCCGTCGACGTCGGTGTGCACGACGTAACGCACCAGCGGGGTTTCGAGAATGCCGTCCGCCCATGCCTTTTCCAACGTCTCGCCGACGGGGTCGGTCTGCGCTCGCACACTGACGACGTCCGCAACCTGGAGGCGGGCAACAAGAGCCGGGTAGCCGTCGCCGGCTGCCGGCGGCTCCAGGACACACAGCTGAATGGGGTTGTCCCGCACCGTCGCTTCCAGCGCGGACAGGAACCTCGCCGGCGCCAGCGGCCGGAATCGGTAGCGCTTGCCGATCAGATACAGCGCGGGATCGGGGTCCTGCAGCACCCCGTGGTAGATGTTCTGCTGAGAGATGCTCAGCGGAATCCGTCCGTGGTCAGACGCCGCCACGGATGCCCGCCAATTCCCGGACCCAGCCTTCGATCGTCAGCTCCTGCGCCAGCCGCTTCAGCAGGTCCGATTCCCGGTCCACCCCAAGGCGTTTCATGAGCAGGACGAACCGCACCGAGTCCAGCCCGAGTTCGCGCAGATCGGTGGCGTCGCCGTCGAACAGGTCGGATTCGTCGATGTAGAGCACGTCGGCGACGGCGGCCAGGACGCGTTCGCGGAGCCCGTCAGCCATGGACCGCCGCTGCCAGTGCGGCGCGAATGACCTTGCCGGACTGCGTCCTGGGTATCTCGGTCACCAGCGTGATGGTCGACGGCCTGGCCATCGATTCCGACTCCGCCCGATAGCGCACCGCGATGGCCCGCTTGAGCTTGCGGGCCTGACCTTCGTCGAGTTCGCCCGACGGGATCACCGCCAGACCGATCAGGGCACCGAATTCGGTATCGGGGATCTCGAAGCAGGCCGCCGCACCGACGCCGGGGACGCTCTCGGCGATGCGGTCCACCTCGTCGGGTGCGACGTTGACGCCGCCGGAGATGATCATCTCCGATGACCGGCCCTTGATGTAGAAGTACCCGTCCACACCGCGCTCGAAGATGTCGCCGGTGTTCACCCAGCCGTCGACCAGGATGTCAGCGGTGCGCTCGGGATTGTTCCAGTACCCCAGCATGTTTGCCGGTGATTTGATCCACAGGGTGCCCGACTCGGCGCCGTCGCCGTCTAGCCGGACCTCGACTCCCGGGTACGGCCGCCCCACGGCGCCCGCCTCGATCCGGGCGATCGATCCCTCCGATGTCGGCAGACACAGGGCGGTACAACCGGTTTCGCTCAGGCCGAAGACCTGGGCCGTGTGAACGCCTGCCGCTTCGACGAACTGCACATCGGCCGCGATGGCACGCGATCCGCCGTAGCCGATCATGCGCAGTGGCGGCAGCGCCGCCCCGGCCCTGACCTCCGACACCAGTCGCGTCAGCAGGGTGGGCACCAGACAGGTCGAGGCGATCTGGTTGACGTTGAGAATCTCGGCCAGCGAGGCGGAATTCTCACCGCCGGTGACACATTCACTGCCGTGCATCAGGCAGTTCAGGATCCACCACAGTCCGCCGATGTGGCTGGCGGGCAGCGGCGAGTAGGTGGCTTCGCCGGCAACCCAGCTGATCCAGGTCAGGTTCTCGCGCGCCAGGATGTCGGCGACGGCGAAGAACGTTCGGTTGGCCAGCAGCACGGCTTTCGGTTCACCAGTGGTCCCGCTGGTGAAGATCATCGCCAGCGGATCATCGGCGCCCAGTTCCGGCGGTGCGACGGCGGGCGCGGCGTCGCCGTGCCCGGCGACCTCGTTGGCGTCGACGGCGATCACCGGGATGGCGCTCAGCGTGTTTGGCAGCGCCGCCGGGTCGGCTCCCGGGGTCAGCAGCACCGCACCGGGGCCGGTGATCTCACCGAAGCGTGCGACCGTCGCGGCCGGGACAGCACGGTCCACCAGCACGGCGACGGCACCGAGCTGCGCGCAGGCCAGCACCGCGACATAGGTCTCGGGACCGTTGTCGGACATCACGAATACCCGGTGGCCGCGAGAAACCCCGCGCTCCCGCAGCTCGCCCGCCAGCCGGTTCACCACGGCGGGGAGTTGGCCGTAGGTGACGGCGCTCGTCCCGTCGCAGCGCCGCAACGCGATGGCCTGCGGGTGCTGCCGCGCCTGCGCGAGCACCCGTCCCAGTACGGTGCTCACGGGATGTTGAGGACCGCGAGTTCGAACTCGCCGAATGCCGATCCGCCGTGGTCATCGTGGAACTCGATGGCGCACGGGACTTTCAGATACCGCCAGGTCCGCTCGACGACCTCGATGCCTTCGCACGTCAGCCGCGCGGAGAACTTGCGCGCATCGATCTGCCGCTTGTAGCGCGACGCCGTCGACCGGATCAGCATGCTGGACAACTGGTTCTCGAAATAGTCGTCGAGCGACCACCCCCGGAACCCGTCGATCTCGCCGTGGCGGACGGCCGGCGCGAACGCGGAGTAGGCGAGCTGGTTGAAGCACAGCACCAGTTCGACGGCGTTGAAATGCCCGGTGCTCCGGATGTAGACCGACTCCGGGATGCTGAAGTTCCCCGTCGCGAACATCGAGTCGCCGGTGGCCCGGTACGTCGCGTCGGTGAGATACCGGCAGCCCTTGTAGGAATAGGGCTCCAGGACTCTGGCCAGCAGCTCCTCCGGAATCTGCTCGGTATCAACCCATTCGGCGACGGGCGCGGTCAACTCGGTGGCGCTCATGCCGCGAACCCCGGCGTCGCCAGGCCGTCGAGCATCGTCAGCCGATACGTCGTCAGCGTCCCTGTCGCGGTGCCGTGCTTCGCCCGGTGGATCAGGGCCCTGTTGTCCCACAGGATGATGTCGCCGACCTCGTAGTGCTGCGTATGGATGAACGGGGACGCGAAGTCGGCGTCGAGCTGGCCGGTGGCGGCGAGCAGTTCCTGCAGCACCGAGGGGTCCAGTACCTCGCCGTCGGCGTCTTCGATCTTGCTGGTGCCGGTGGAGCAGATGTAGAGGATTTCCTGGCCGGTGTGCGGGTGCCGGATCACCGTGGGCCACTTGATCGGTGGCGTGGCGCGGTTGATCTCGTCCCACACCTCACCGATCGGCTTGTAGACGTCGCTGGGCCGAATCTTGATGTGGCGCCGCGGATCATGCGTGCTGAACGTCCCGCGTACCGGCTCTTGCTGCGCCGGCGGCAGGGAATCCCACACCTTGTTGAGATCGATGAAGTACGTGCCGCGGTCGGCGCCCGGCACCGTCAGCGGCATCACCATGGAGAACGCGAACGGCTCCGGCATGAACATGTAATCGATGTGCCAGAACGCACCCGTGCGCGGCACGCCCTGCCCCTCCTCCGTGGAAGAGACGAAGATCTCCGGGTGCTCGTTGTGGTGGTACACGGGCTCGTAGTACGTGACGATCTCACCGAGAATGCGGCCGAGCTCGATGAACTGCGCGGGCGAAGGTTTGACGCCCTTGAGGACGACAAGCTTGTTCTCGTAGACGATTTCGCGGAGCTCGTCGGTGGAGATGTTGCTCAGATTGTCCGGATCGATTCCGACGACCTGGGCTCCGAGCCCGTGTCCCTGCACATTGAGCGTCATCGACGCTGCCTCCCCAAGTTTGCTGCACCGCATCGCGGGGATGTCGAAATCCGTTGCTCCGCAATGCAGAAAGTCGTTCAGTTGTTGTCTTCAATTGATGTAGTCGTCGGAGCATCGAGAAAAGTTCCGCGCCGCTTCACAATTCGCGTCAGCGCTGCGGAGACCCGTCCGCCGCGCCGGAAGCCCAGGTGCCCGGAAGCAGGGGCGCCGGCGGGTTCGCATCGGCCGGCATCCGCTCCACCATCCCGCTGGGTGCGGTGCTCGCTGTGGTCACCACACCGGTGAACCCGACCGGCCCGGCACCGTGCGCATTGGCGGAGATGACGGCCGCACTCGGCGAATTGCCGCCGGCACCAGGCAGATCGGCTTTCAGCTCGGGAAGCTCATCGCGATAGCCACGTGCCCCGCGCCGGCTTCGACGCACTCGTTTGGCCCGGTCACGGGCGCCGGCCACGGCCCGGGCGGCCGCTGCCGCGCCGACGGTGTCGGTGGTGATATCGGGCGATTCGCTGCCGGGCTCCGGTCCCGGGCCCGACCCGGCGCGCGCCAGCCCGGGCACGGCGTAGACCAGGTTGGACACCGGGGCGGCACCGCCGGCCCCGGCGGTCGTCGACGCCGGCGTGGACGGCCCGGAAGCCTGCGGCACACCGACCTGGATGCCGGGGACAACCGGGACGGCCTCAGCGCGTGGTGCAGCGGCCGCAGGCTGCCCGACAGCAGCCTCGGCAGGCACCGGTGTCATGTCCATCGCCGGTGGCAGTGGCGATTTCACCAGCGCCAGCGCCGCGAGCGCACTGAGTGCCGGCGCGAAGAACGGGGTCAGCAGCAGTCCATAGGAGGCGTAGTACGGGTACCAGAGCATGTCGTAGAGCGTCAACGCCACCAGAGCCAACACCGCGGACGTGGCGGGGTTGAAGCCCAGCTGCTCGAAGAAGCGTGTGAAGTTCTCGAGCATCTGGTCGATCTGACCGGGCGTACCCAGTTGCGAGAGGAATTGCCAGAGGTCGCGCAGCGGCTGGCTCGGCGCGGCGGACAGGTTCGACATCGGCTGCCGGGCTTCACCACCGGGCGCGACGATGGACGGCGCCGGCTGTGTGGGCGGGACCGCGGCCGTGGCCGATTCACTCACCGCCTGGTAGACGATCATGGTGTCGGCCGCCTGCACCCACATGCGCGCGTAGTCGGCTTCGTTGAGCGCGATGGGAATCGTGTTGATACCGAAGAAGTTCGTCGCCACCAGGGCGGCATTGGTCACATGGTTGGCAGCCAGTTCGACCAGTGTCGGCATGGTCGCGACAGCGGTGCCGTAGGCAGCGGCCACGGTCTCGTGCTGCGCCGCCGCGGCGGCCGAGGCCAGTGCGGACTCCTCCAACCAGGCCAGGTAGGGCACGTGCGCTGCGACGTACTGGACGGCGCTCGGCCCCTCCCAACTACTCCCCTGCACGTCGGTCAAGATGGCCGACAGCTCGGCGGCCGCCTGCCCGTACGCCACGCTCAGCTGTTGCCACTGCGCGGCGGCAGCCAGCAGCGAGCCTGGCCCCGGCCCGGCTGCCAGGAGCGCCGAATGCACTTCCGGCGGTAGCGCCAGCCAAATCGGTGCGGTCACTGTCAGCTAGTCGGGCGGAGCGTCGAGAAAGTTCCCGGCCACCGAAAACTCCTATGCCGCAGCCGGATATCGCCACACGACGGAAATGCCGTTCCTGGGGCCGGTGCCACCGACGTGATCGGCAGACGTACGGTGGGCCCATGTCAGTCCTCGACGCCCGCCATCTCGACGGGGTATCCGAAACCGCGCTCCTCACCTTGCACCAGCGCGCCACCGAGGCCGCCCGGCCCGACGGCATCATCGACGACCCGATGGCGATCACGCTGCGGGACAGCCTCGATTACGACTACCAGGATTTCGGCCGTACCCATCAGGCCACCGCCCTGCGGGCCCTGGTGTTCGACGCGGCCACCCGCGATTATCTGACCGTCCACCCGCGCGCGACCGTCGTGGCGCTGGCAGAGGGTCTGCAGACCAGCTTCTGGCGCGTGGACAACAGCGAGATGACCTGGCTGTCAGTGGATTTGGCACCGATCATCGCGCTCCGGCAGCAGCTGCTCCCGACGTCCGGCCGGCTGGGGTATCGCGCGCAGTCCGCGCTCGACCACTCGTGGATGGACGCCGTCGACGCTGCCGACGGCGTGCTGATCACCGCCGAAGGCCTCTTCCAGTATCTGACCGAGGACGTCGTCTTCGCTCTCATCGCCGCCTGCGCCGACCGTTTTCCCCACGGGCAGTTGGTCTTTGACAGCGTGCCGCGGTTCCTGAGCGCCTATTCGCAGCGCCGCGGCTTCCGGCTCAGCGCGGACTACACCGTGCCCCCGATGCCGTTCTGGTTCACCGCCGACCAGTACCCGCGGTTGCAGGCCATCCCCGGCGTCCGTGCGGTGCGTGAACTGCGCTATCCGGCCGGCCGCGGCAAGCTCGTGCCGTGGGTCACCCGGCAGTCCTACCGCCGGCCGGCGTTGGCGCGCTTCCGCGCACCGGTGACGCTCGTCGAATTCAGTTGACGGACAACGTCCCCAGCAGCGGATAGCACGCGCGGACACGCTCGATCCACCAGTCCCGGCGCGCCGGGTCGGCCGCCAGGGCCGTCAGCCGGGCCGGGTCCGGCGCCACCGGGCCGACGGGCAGGAACCCGTCGGCCGGCGGTGCCACGTCCGCGACATCGTGCACGAACAAACCGCCGGTGCCCAGGCCGCAGGCGTGGTGCAGCGTCGGCAGGCAGCCGGCCGCGAGGAGCCCGCGCGTCATCCCGACCGCGGAATCCAGCGCACTCGACACCACGATCGGGATGTCGATCTGTGCGGCCACGTCCAACAACCGAGCCACCCCGCCCAGCGGCGCGACCTTGACCACCGCGACGTCGGCCGCGCGCTCGCGGACGACACGCAGCGGGTCCGACGCCTTGCGGATGGACTCGTCGGCCGCCACCGGCACGTCGACCAGCCGCCGCAGTGCGGCCAGTTCGGGCACCGTCGCGCACGGCTGTTCCAGGTACTCGAGGGGCCCCGACGCGGTCAGCGCCCGCGCCGCGGCCGCCGCCTCCGCGACGGTCCAGCCGCCGTTGGCGTCGACCCGCACCACCGGCACCAGGGCGCGGACGGCCTCGACGCGGGCCACGTCGTCGGCCAGCGTCTGTCCCGGTTCGGCCACCTTCACCTTGGCGGTGCGGGCACCCGGGAAGCGGGCCACTACCTCGGGCACCCGCGCCGCGTCGACGGCGGGCACGGTGGCATTGATGGGGATACGGTCACGCACCGGAGCCGGCGAGGGCCGGTAGGCCGCCTCGATGCCGGACGCGAGCCAGTGCGCCGCCTCGGCCGCGCCGTACTCGACGAACGCGCCGAATTCACCCCAGCCGCACGGTCCTTCGATCAGTGCGACTTCGCGAACGTCGATGCCACGGAACCGGACCCGCATCGGCAGCGAGACGACGTAAAGGCGCTCGAGCAGTTCGTCGAGTGTGGGCATGGCGGGCGGCACCCCTCCATCGTGCCTCACACGGTGGCGCGGTCCCGACCCTCCCAGTACGGCTTGCGGAGCTCCTTCTTGAGGATCTTGCCGGTGGGGTTGCGCGGCATGTCGTCGACGAAGTCGATGGTCTTCGGACACTTGTAGGCGGCGAGGCGTTCCCGGGCAAAGGCGATGAGGTCGGCATCCGATACCCCTTCTCCCGAACCCTCGAGCGTCACAACGGCTTTCACCGACTCGCCCCACTTCTCGTCGGGCACGCCGATGATCGCGACCTCGGACACCGCCGGGTGCTCGGCGAGCACCCGCTCCACCTCGATGGAGTAGATGTTCTCGCCGCCGGAGATGATCATGTCCTTGAGCCGGTCCTCGACGAAGATGTAGCCGTCGGCGTCGACGCGGCCGATGTCGCCGGTGCGGAACCAGCCGTCGGAGGTGATCGCCTCGGCCGTGGCGTCCGGACGGTTCAGGTATTCCTTCATCAATGTCGGTGTGCGGAACCACAATTCGCCCTGTTCGCCGGCGGGCGCGTCTTCCAGGGTCTCCGGGTTGACCACACGGACCTCGGCTTGGGGAATCAGCACGCCGGCGCTGACCAGGCGCTCCTCGTTGTCGGCGCGGTGGTCCTCGGGCATCAGCCGGCTGACGACGCCGCAGACCTCGGTCAGGCCGTACACCTGGATGAACTCGGTGTCGGGCCACGCCGCCAGGGCCTGGCGCAGCAGCGGAAGCGGCATCGGTGAGGCGCCGTACGCGTACGTCTTCAGCGCGCTGAACAACTTCACCGCGTCCGGGCCGGACTCGAGCACCTTGGCCAGCACGGCCGGCACGAGGAACGTGCGGTTGGCACCGTTGAGGATGCCGCCGGCGAGCGACGCGCCGTCGGCGTCGCGCGTCATGTAGCTCGGCACCCCGTTGTGCAGCCCGTACTGCATGTACGACGAGCCACCGACGTGGAACAGCGGCATCGCCACCAGGTTCTTGTCACCGGCCTCGGCCGTCCAGCCCTCGAAGGCATTGATGGTGTGCGCGATCATGTTGGCCTGCGTGAGCGCGACGCCCTTCGGGCGGCCCGTCGTGCCGGAGGAGTACATGATGATGCAGACGTCGTCGGGCTGGACGTCGGGCGACCGATCCACCGGGGCCGCGCCGGCCAGCAGCGCCTCGTACTCGTCGCCGTCACCACCCTCGGGCGTCACGCTGACGATGTGCTCGACGGCCGTCAGCTTGTCGGTGATGGCATCGACCGCCGGCCGCAGCTCGGCGCCCACGATGAGAACCTTTGCGCCGCAGTCGTTCAGCACGAAATCCAGCTCGTCAGCGGCGAGCCGGAAATTGATGATGGCGTTGGCGGCGCCCAGCGACGCCGCGGCCAGCGTCAGCTCGACGCACGCCGGATGGTTCTTGTCCAGGAACGCCACGACGTCGCCGCGTTTGATGCCCCAGGCCTGCAGCGCACCGGCGAGGCGGCGGACCCGGTCGTTCCACTGCGACCACGTCCACGTCCGGCCGAGGTAGGTGATCGCTTCTTCGTCTGGCTTGGTCGCGGCCCAGTGGGCAACACGTTCATCGAGGAATCGGGGTGCCGACAGTTCAGTCATGTGCTGAGCCTGCCACGTCTGCCGCGCGCTCAGTCGGCTTTGGCGTGAACCTGTTGTCCTGCCAGGTAAGTCGCGAGGACTTCCAGGTCAGCGACGTCTTCCGGCGGCACCGTGTGCGGATCGGCGGACAGCACCACCAGATCGGCGTACTTGCCGACTTCCAGCGAACCGATGACGTCGTCGGAGAACAACTGCCAGGCCGCGTCGATGGTCTGCGCCCGGATCGCCTGGTCGACGGTGAGCCGTTCCTGCGGCGCCAGCACGCGGCCGCTCGGGGCGGTCCGGGTGGCCGCGACACTGATGTTGCGCAGCGGCTCCTCGGGCGTCACGGGTGGGTCGTTGTGCAGCGAGATCCGCATGCCGGTCGCGACGGCGGAGCCGGCCGGCATCCACACGTCGCCCTTCTCCGGGCCGAAGAGACCGTCGACGATGACGTCGCCCCAGTAATGGATGTGGTCGACGAACACGCTGCACGTGACGCCGAGATCGTGGGCGCGCTGCAGCTGCGCCGGCGTGATGGCGCCGACGTGCTCGAGCCGCAGCCGGTGATCGTCGCGCGGCCAGCGCTGCAGCGCTTCTTCATACACGTCGAGGATGGTGTCGACGCCGTGGTCGCCGTGCACGTGACAGGCCATCTGCCAGCCCTGCGGGAAGAAGGTGCCGACGATCTCGGCGAGCTGCTCGCGCGTGTAGTTGGCGTGGCCGCACGACCCGGGCACGACACCGATGGTGCGCGTGGCCTCGGTGTCCAGGTACGGGAACGTCAGGTCGATGTTGCCGACCCACGGGGAACCGTCGACCCAGATCTTGATGCCGGCCTGCCGGACCATGTCGTCGCCGTTGTCGGGCGACGCATCGGTGTGCAGCGCCGCGGTGGACATCTCATAGGTGCGCAGCCGCACCGTGAGCTTGTCGCGCATCTGCTCCAGGACCGGCCGGAACATCGGATCGAACGCCATCTCCGAGCACGTCGTCAGACCGGCGCGGTTCAGCCGGGCACATTCGGCGAGCAGCAACGCCGGATAGTCGGCCGGCGACAGCACGCCCGTCACCAGCGGGAAGACGGCGGCGGTCTCCAGCGCGGTGCCGTCGAGTTCGCCGTCGGCGTCGCGGCCGTACTTGGCGCCGTGCGGGTCCGGGGTGTCGCGCGTCAGACCGGCGTTCGCCGCGGCCGCCGAGTTGAAGTACGCCTTGTGTCCCGAGTTGTGCACGATCACCAGCGGGGTGTCGGGCGCCGCCGCGTTCAGCCAGGCCAGCGTCAGCTCGGGCAGCCCTTTCTGCAGCAGCGGGTCCCAGCCGTTCAGGTAGGCGCCCTCGGCGCCGCGGGCGGCGACCTCGGCGTGGATCGCGGCGACGACGTCGGCCGCGTTCGGCATCGTGACCGGCCGGATGTCGACCATGCGGCCACCGAGCACCACGGCCTCCATCAGCGGGTGGCCGTGCGCCTCGACGAAGCCCGGCAGCACGCAGCCGTCGATCTCACGTACCTCGGTGTCGGCACCGATCCACGGCTGCACGTCGGCACGCGCTCCGACGGCGACGATCCGGCCATCGGTGACGGCGAGCGCCTCGGCGGTGGGCCGGCCGGGGTCGACGGTCAGGATGTTTCCGACGATGACGAGGTCCGCAGCGCTGGCCATGAGGTGGATGCTAGACCGCAGGGCTTGACCTACGGACTAGAACACGTTCTAGTCTTAGGTCATGAGTGACGAGCTGCTGCGCCATCCCCTGCATTCCGGGCACTTGACCGTCGGCGCCCTCAAGCGCAACAAAGACAAGCCGGTCCTGTTCCTCGGCGACACCACGCTGACCGGCGGCCAGCTCGCCGACCGCATCAGCCAGTACATTCAGGCGTTCGAGGCGCTCGGCGCCGGTTCCGGCGCCAGCAGCGGCCTGCTGTCCCTCAACCGGCCCGAGGTGCTGATGATCATCGGCGCCAGCCAGACGCAGGGCTACCGCCGCACCGCACTACACCCTCTCGGTTCTCTGGACGATCACGCCTACGTCCTGACCGACGCCGGCGTCACGACCCTGATCATCGACCCGACCGACGCCTTCGTGGAACGGGCCATCGGGCTGCTCGAGAAGGTCCCGTCGCTCCAGCAGATCCTGACCATCGGGCCGGTGCCGGACGCCCTGATCGGTTCAGCCATCGACCTGGCCGCCGAAGCCGCGAAGTACGAGCCGCAGCCGCTGAAGGCCGCCGACCTGGCACCTGACCACGTCGGCGGACTGACCTACACCGGCGGCACCACCGGCAAGCCGAAGGGCGTCATCGGCACGACGCAGTCCATCAGCACCATGACGACCATCCAGCTGGCCGAATGGGAGTGGCCCGAGCACCCCCGCTTCCTGATGTGCACGCCGCTGTCGCATGCCGGCGCCGCGTTCTTCACCCCGACCATCGTCAAGGGCGGCGAGCTGGTCGTGCTCAAGAAGTTCGACCCCGCCGAGGTGCTGCGGGTCATCGAGGAGCAGAAGATCACCGCGACCATGCTCGTGCCGTCGATGATCTACGCACTGATGGACCACCCCGACTCGCACACGCGGGACCTGTCGTCGCTCGAGACCGTCTACTACGGCGCCTCCGCCATGAACCCGGTGCGCCTCGCCGAGGCCATCCGCCGGTTCGGCCCGATCTTCGCGCAGTACTACGGCCAGTCCGAGGCCCCGATGGTCATCACGTACCTGGCCAAGGGCGAGCACGACGAGAAGCGGCTGACGTCGTGCGGCCGGCCGACGCTGTTCGCGCGGACCGCGCTGCTCGGCGACGACGGCAAGCCCGTCAAGCAGGGCGAGGTCGGCGAGATCTGCGTGTCCGGGCCGCTGCTGTCGGGTGGCTACTGGAACCTGCCGGAGGCCACCGCCGACACGTTCAAAGACGGCTGGATGCACACCGGCGACCTGGCCCGCGAGGACGAGGACGGGTTCTGGTTCATCGTCGACCGGACCAAGGACATGATCGTCACCGGCGGCTTCAACGTGTTCCCGCGCGAGGTGGAAGACGTTGTCGCCGAACATCCTTCGATCGCCCAGGTCTGCGTCGTCGGCACCCCGGACGAGAAGTGGGGCGAGGCGGTGACGGCCGTCGTCGTGCTGCGTCCGGAGGCCGATCGTTCCGAGGATGCCATCGCGAAGATGACGGCCGAGATTCAGGCCGCGGTCAAGGACCGCAAGGGCTCGGTGCAGTCGCCGAAGCAGGTCGTCATCGCCGACTCCGTGCCGGTGACGGCCCTCGGCAAGCCCGACAAGAAGGCCGTCCGGGCGCAGTTCTGGGCCGGCTCGGAGCGCTCCGTGGGCTGAGGCCTTTCCGCGAGCAGACGCAAAACTGTCGTTTTCGGCCTGAAAACGACAGTTTTACGTCTGCTCGCGAGTGGATCGCAACCCGGCGAGCAGGCGGTCGAAGAGCACGGCTGCCGCGGCGGCCGCGCCGTCCGGGTCGGCTGCCACGATGCGGTCGAGCAACCGGTGATGGTCTTCGAACTCGGTCTCGACGGGCGTCTCGTTCATGACCGACACGCTCGCGGTGATGACCTCGATGAGACCGAGGTAGAGGTCGATCAACATCGCGTTGCCCGATGCCCGCACGACGGCGCAGTGGAATTCGGTGTCGGCGTGGACGAATTCGTCGTGATGCCCGGCGCGCTGTTCGTCGTCGCGGCCGTCCAGGAGCCGGCGCAGGGTGACGATGTCGTCGTCGGTCCGGTTGGTCGCGGCCAGGCGGGCGCCTTCCACTTCCAGCCCGCGGCGTACCTGCAGCACGTCGCGCAGCTCGTCACTGCACAGCCGGCGCAGCGCACCGGACACCTCGCTGGTGGCACGGACGTACGTGCCGTCGCCCTGCCGCACCTCGAACAGCCCGGCGTGCGCCAGTGCCCGCACGGCCTCGCGCACGGTGTTGCGACCGACCCCGAGGGCTTCGACGAGATCGGTCTCGTTGGGGATGCGGTGCCCGACGGGCCATTCCCCGTCTGTGACCGAGTCCCGGAGCTGTTCGATGACCTGCTCGACCAAGCCGGCCCGGCGGGCTGTGTTCAGCGTCACGCAATCATCCTTTCAACCAATCATAGGATGTATGGCATCCTAGCAGGATGAGTGCTGCCGTGAGCGGAACCCCACACGCCCGTTACGAAGATGAATTGGCACTCGAGCTCGACGGCGCCATCGAGATCACCGACATCCCGGCGAGCCCGAACACGCGCCTCGCCAGCGGCATCCTGCTGGCCCTCGCCGTCGTCGTCACCGCGCTGAACCTGCGGCCGTCGGTCACCAGCGTCGCTCCCCTGCTCGGCGAGATGCGCACCGCTCTCGGGGTGTCATCGGTCTGGGCCGGCATCCTGACCACCCTGCCCGTGCTGTGCTTCTCGGCCGCCGGCGCCACCGCGCCATTGCTGTCCAAACGACTCGGCCTGGGCCGGACCGTCACGCTCGCACTGCTGGCGCTGGCCGTCGGGCTGATCGTGCGGCCGTACGGCGACGGCGGCCTCATGCTCGGCGCCACCCTGCTCGCCTCGTCGGGCATCGCGCTGGCGAACGTGCTGATCCCGGTGGTCATCAAGAGCTCGTTCCCCGCCCGCGTCGGCCTGATGACAGGCATCTACACCAGCGCGCTGCAGGCCGGCGGCGCGTTCGGTGCCGCGGTCACCCCGGCCGTCGAACAGAGCGTCGGCGGCTGGCGTCCGTCACTGGCCATCTGGGCCGCCCTCGCGCTGGCCGCGCTGCTCCTCTGGGTCCCCGCGGCCCGGCGCCACCGCACCGACTGGGCCGCCACCGCGGCCCAGGCCACCAAGCGCCGCTCGCTGTTGCGCAACCCGCTCGCGTGGACCGTGACGGTCTACATGGGCAGCCAGTCGTTCCTGGCCTACGTCATGATGGGTTGGCTCCCACAGATTTTCATCGACAACGGCATGGACAAGACCAGTGCCGGCGTGATGTCCGGGGTGATGTCCCTGATCGGCGTCCCGATCGCGCTGCTGATCTCGCCGCTGGCCGCCCGCACGACACACCAGAGCCTGTGGAACGTCGGCCTCGGTGTGCTGGGCGTGTCCGGCACCATCGGCCTGCTGATCGCGCCGATGGCGGCGCCGGTGCTGTGGAGCACGATGATCGGCATCGGGTTGAGCGCGTTCTCGCTGGCGCTGACCATCATCGCGCTGCGCGCCCGCAACGCCGAGGACACCGCACAGCTCTCGGGCATGGCGCAGGGCTTCGGCTACCTGTTCGCCAGCACCGGCCCGTTCCTGTTCGGGCTGCTGCACGACGTGTCCGGCGACTGGCACGTGCCGTTCGTGTTGTTCTTCACCGTCTACGCGGTGCAGTTGACGGCCGGCTGGTTCGCCGGACGCAACCGCTACGTCTAGTACTGCGGCGGATAACCCGGGTAGCCGACAGGAGCGGCGGGCGCCGCCTGCCCGCTCTTCCACCGGCACCACTGCTGCGTCGAATTCAGCGCGGCCAGCACGCCGGTGGCGAGCGCGAACACGATCGGCACCGCGGCGGACATCACCGACAGGCCTGCCATGCTCTGCATGCCCTCGTAGCTGCCGCCGAGCGTGCTGTCGAGCCGCTTGAGGATGGTGAGCGAGGCGAACAGCCCGATCACGTTCGCCAGCACCACGGCGGTGCAGCCGCCGATGACGACCCAGCGGCCCACCCCGCGCCCGAGCACCAGCAACACGCCACCGACGAGAAGGGCGATCGCCACGACCGTCTGCACGACGGCCATGCCGCTGCTCAGACCCATCAGGCTGGATTTGGTGTCACTCGCGTACGAACTGGTCAGCGCGCCGATCGTGGCGACCGCGTACCAGCTGGAGAACGCCTGGAATGCCGTCGACAGGGCGCCGAGAATGCTGAGCACCGCGGCGATGATCGCCGTCACGCCCGACGGTCCCGCCGGCCCGGGCGGTGTGGGCACGCCGTAACCCGGGGGCTGGGGGTACTGCGGCTGGGGGTACTGCGGATAGGGCACGTTCGGCGGCATACCGGGTGCGCCGTACGGGTTGGGCCCATACGGTTGACCCGGTGGTTGACCGGGTCCGAACTGCCCAGGCCCGAATTGCCCGGGGGGCCACTGATTCGACATCGAAACCCCACTTTCAGCTGGGCGAACATAGCACGCCAGCGCGGTTTCGGCGCCTCGTCTAGCCTCGGGTCATGGCCTCGGACAGCGACGCGAATCTCAAGCCACCCTGGTGGCTCAAGCCCATGAACAAGGTGATGATGGCGGTCATGCGCGTGGTCCCGATCAAGGGCCCCGTGGTGCTGACCGTGCCCGGCCGCAAGTCCGGTGAACCGCGGTCGACGCCCATCACCCCGTTCGAGGTCGACGGCCACCGCTACGTGGTGGGCGGGTTCCCGAATGCCGACTGGGTGCGCAACGCGCGCGCCGCGGCCACTGCCACCGTCACGCAGGGGCGTCATCGCGAAGAGGTCCGGCTGTTCGAGGTACCCGCCGACGAGGCCCGGCCGCTGTTGCGGCAGTTCCCGATCCTGGTGCCGACGGGCGTCGGCTTCATGAAGAACGCGGGCCTGGTGACCGGGCCCAACCCCGACGAATTCGAAGCACTCGCAGGCCGCTGCGCGGTGTTCCGGTTCGACCCCGTCTAGACACCGACGAGCGTGGGGGCTGACGAGAAATCCGGTCCGGATTTCCGCGTCAACCCCCACGCTCGGTAGTCGGCTAGATGTGCGGCGCGTTCTTGATCGGGGCGTCCTGCTGACCGACGGTCTGACACCACGCCAGTGCCGACGCGCGCGTCCCCGACACCTCGAGGGACGACGGATCGGCGCCCTTGCGGTCCTTGATCATCTTGTTGACCGCTTCGTTCTGCGTCTTCTCGTCGGCGCCGACGAAGTCCTTGCACTTGGTATCGCCGCCCTGCACGGCCGGCGAGCATCCGACCAGCATCAGTCCGGCAATGACACTCGACACCACCACGCCTGCTGACCGCTTCATCAAGGTCCTCCTGTATTCGGGCCGCGAACGGCCGCTGATTGTGTCCGATCTAGTACCCCTGGGTGGCGCGGACCAAACACCGTCGGCTCTAAGGTCGAGGCGTGAACGCAGACAATCCGTTTGACCCGCAGCTCTGGCAGCCGGTGACCGAACTCGGTGAACTCACCGACATCACCTACCACCGGCACGTGCTGGACGGTAAGCCGCAGCCGACGGTCCGGATCGCCTTCGACCGGCCCGACGTGCGCAATGCCTTCCGGCCGCACACCGTCGACGAGCTCTACCGCGCCCTCGACCATGCCCGGATGAGCCCCGACGTCGGCGTCATCCTGCTCACCGGCAACGGACCGTCGTCCAAGGACGGCGGCTGGGCCTTCTGCTCCGGCGGCGATCAGCGCATCCGCGGCCGCAGCGGCTACCAGTACGCGTCCGGCGAGACCGCCGAGTCCGTCGACCCGGCCCGCGCCGGGCGGCTGCACATCCTCGAGGTGCAGCGGCTCATCCGGTTCATGCCCAAGCCCGTGATCTGCCTCGTCAACGGCTGGGCGGCCGGCGGCGGCCACAGCCTGCACGTCGTCTGCGACCTGACCCTGGCCAGCCGCGAACACGCGCGGTTCAAGCAGACCGACGCCGACGTCGGCAGCTTCGACGGCGGCTATGGCTCCGCGTACCTGGCGCGGCAGACCGGGCAGAAGTTCGCCCGCGAAATCTTCTTCCTGGGCCGCGCCTACGACGCCGAGACCATGCACAAGATGGGCGCCGTCAACGAGGTCGTGGACCACAAGGACCTGGAAACCGTTGCGCTGCAATGGGCGGCCGAGATCAACGGCAAGTCACCACAGGCCATCCGGATGCTGAAGTTCGCATTCAACCTGCTCGACGACGGCCTGGTGGGTCAGCAGATCTTCGCCGGCGAGGCCACCCGTCTGGCCTACATGACCGACGAAGCCGTCGAGGGCCGGGACGCGTTCCTGCAGAAGCGCGACCCGGACTGGAGCGAGTTCCCCCGCTACTTCTGAGGTTCGGCGGGGCCCTGGTCCGTCATCTGGACGACAGCCCGCTGTGTGCTTTCCCATGAGTGCGCTGTGTATCCGCTTAGGCGCGCGCCGATGGTGGAGACCTCGCGTCACACTTGGCACGTGGACGTCGGGACGCGAGCGCGAATCGGCCAGTGGGCGCTGGGGGCCGAGGGTTTCGCGCTGGGCGTCTTCGGCGGCACCGGCCTGGCGTGGTCCATGGCGAACCCGCATTTCGGCGCCGCCGGGGCGCCCCTGATGTGGCTGCGGGTCACGCCGCTGCACTGCGCGCTGCTGCTCGTGGTCGGCGTGGTGACCGTCTTCGCCGCGTTCGGCCGCGGCGCGGCGCGGTTCAACCGCGTCGCCGCCGTCGGCTGGTTCATCGTGACGGCGGTGTGCGTGGCGGCAACGTCGAGTCACAGCCCGGGACCTCTGGGTTTCGACTCGCGTGACACCGTCCTGTACGCGATCCTCACCGGCTACAACGTGACCCTTGCGGCGTGGTTCGCCTTCCCCCACCGGACCACGCCCGCAGGGCAGCCACCCCGCCGTTTCCACCGGCGTCACTCAGACGCGATCGGATCCCGCTGATCCCTGTTAGCCTCCCTCCGGTGAGCGAGCCGAGTTACTCCGACGCCGAACGCGCAGCCGTCTACCGCGTCATGTCCGAGCGTCGGGACATGCGGCACTTCACGCCGAATTCCACGGTGCCCGAAGAGGTTCTGCGCCGCATCCTGGAGGCCGCGCACATGGCGCCGAGTGTCGGGCTGATGCAGCCCTGGCGCTTCCTGCGCATCACCGACCCGGCCGTCCGGACGGCGATCAAGAAGCTCGTCGACGCCGAGCGCATCCAGACGGGCGAGGCCCTCGGGCCGCGCGAGGCGGAGTTCCTGGCGCTGAAGGTCGAAGGCATCGGCGACTGCGCCGAGCTGTTCGTCGTGGCCCTCGGCGACGATCGCGAGCGTCACATCTTCGGCCGCCGGACCATGCCCCACATGGACCTGGCGTCGGTGTCGTGCGCCATCCAGAACATGTGGCTGGCCGCCCGCGCGGAAGGCCTTGGGCTGGGCTGGGTTTCGCTGTTCGACCCGGCCGAGCTGGCCGCCCTCCTCGGCATGCCCGAGGGCGCCGAACCGATCGCGGTGCTGTGTGTCGGCCCGGTACCGGAGTTCCCGGACCGCCCCGAACTCGAGATCGTCGGCTGGACGACGGCGCGCCCGCTCGACGAACTCGTGTACACCAACGTCTGGCCTGTCACCGGAGCGAGCTGACGCCGCGGCCCTAAGCTCAGGGGGTGAGCAAGAGTCCCCTACGGCGCGTCTCCGAGAGCCTGCTGCTCGCCGGCATGCGACCGCCCCTGATCGAACGGTTGTCGGGCCACGGCGAGGTCGACCTGGCCGGAAAACGCATCGTGCTGACGGGAGCGTCGTCGGGCATCGGCGAGGCGGCCGCCGCCAAGTTCGCGCACCTCGGAGCGACGGTCGTCATCGTCGCCCGCCGGGCCGAACTGCTGGACAAGGTGGCCGCCCGGATCACCCACAGCGGCGGTGACGCCATCGCGCGGCCGTGCGACCTGTCCGACATGGACGCCATCGACAAGCTGGTGGCGGACGTGGAAGCCGAGCTGGGCGGCGTCGACATCCTGATCAACAACGCCGGCCGGTCCATCCGCCGGCCGCTGGCCGAGTCCCTGGACCGCTGGCACGACCTCGAACGCACCATGACGCTGAACTACTACTCGCCGCTGCGCCTGGTGCGCGGCTTCGCCCCCGGGATGCTCGAGCGCGGCGACGGGCACATCATCAACGTGTCGACGTGGGGTGTGATGAACGAGTCGTCGCCGCTGTTCTCCGTGTACAACGCCTCCAAGTCGGCACTGACCGCGGTGAGCCGGGTCATCGAAACCGAATGGGGCGCAAGCGGAGTGCACTCCTCGACACTGTTCTATCCGCTGGTGAAGACGCCGATGATCGCGCCGACCCGCGCCTTCGACGGCATGCCCGGCCTGTCGGCCGACGAAGCCGCCGACTGGATGGTCACCGCGGCCAAGACCCGCCCGGTGCGCATCGCGCCCCGGATCGCGGTGACGTCGCACGCGCTCAACAGTTTCGTGCCCGGCCTGGTCGACCAGATGATGAAACGCCGACGCGCGCAGTCGATCGGGTGACGCGATGGAGATCCTCGCCAGCCGCATCCTGATCCGGCCCGTCGACTACGCGAAGTCGGTGGCGTTCTACCGCGACGCCATCGGCCTGGCCATCGCCCGCGAATACGGTGCCGGCACAGTGTTTTACGCCGGCCAGTCGCTCATCGAACTCGCCGGCCACGGCCGTGACGACGACGGCCCGACGGTTCCGTTCCCGGGCGCGCTGTGGCTACAGGTGCGCGACGTCTACCAGACCCAGGCCGAGCTCGAGGCCCGCGGGGTGGCGATTTCCCGTGCCGCGAGACAGGAACCGTGGGGCCTGCACGAGATGCACGTCACCGATCCTGATCAGGTCACCTTGATCTTCGTCCAGGTGCCCGACACCCACCCGCTACGACGCGACACCCGGAGTTAGCACTCCGGGTGTCGCGGGTGGTGAGTTCTGCGGCGCGTCAGCGAGCCGGCGTCGCCAGCGGCCAGCCGACCGAGGCCAGTCGCGCCGACACCTGGTGGATGTCGTCGGGGCTGGGCTCCTGGTTGGTGACGGCCGCGATCGCGGCGTGAATCTCGGCCTCGGTGACGGGGCTCTCGCCGTCGTTGGTGCGCAGGATGGACCGCGCCGCCTCGACGACCTCGTCCTCCGTGAGCGAACGCTTCAGCAGCGCCAGCACCGGGTAGTAGTCCTTCGGCGGCACACCGTCGGGGTATCCCGCCCGCAGCCACTTCAGGACATTCTCGAACAATCCATTGGATTCAGTCATTGTCCGTCAGCTCACTTCTTCAGAAAGGGGAACAGGTCGACGCCGGTGTGGTGGATGATCGTGGACCGGGTGATCCACAGGATCGCGAGCAGGACGACGGCTCCGACCAGCATGAACAGCGCCAGACCCAGGTACTTGAGGATCGGGTTGGGGGCCGTGACCGTCCCATCGGAGTGCTCGCCGCCGGCGCCGTTGGAGTAGGCGACGAGGCCGCCCGCGAACACCGCGGGGAGTCCGGCACCGAGGATCAAACCCACGACGAGGACCTTGAGGATGGCTTCCAAGTAATGCATCAGTGATTCCTTCTGGTTCGGTTCGCGGGAATCAGACGCCGGCGGATTCGGGCGACTTGGCGGCAGCCTCACGGACGTCGGCAGGCACCACGGAGTTGGTGGACGCGTCCCATTCAGCGTTGACGTTGTTGTGGTCGACCTTCTGCTGCTGCGCACGCCAGTACATGAAGCCCGACAGCGCGACCAGGATGACGAAGATCGTGCCGTCGCCCACCAGCGCGGAACCGGTGGCGGACTTCAGGCCGTAGGACAGCCAGTACGACAGGGCACCGACCAGCGCCGCGGCCGGCAGCGTGATCAGCCAGGCCATGGCCATGCGTCCGGCGACGGCCCAGCGGACCGAAGCGCCGGGCTTGCCGACGCCACTGCCCAGGATCGAACCCGTGGCGACGTGGGTGGTCGAGAGCGCCATGCCGGCGGCGCTGGAGCTCAGGATGATCGCGGCCGAGGACGCCTCGGCGGCCAGGCCCTGCGGGGACTCGATCTCGACGAGGCCCTTGCCCAGGGTGCGGATGACGCGCCAGCCGCCGATGTAGGTGCCCAGGCCGATGGCCAGGGCGCACGACGCGATGATCCAGAACGGCAGGCCGTCCTTCTTCACGTCGCCGGTCAGGTGGCCGGTGGTGATGAGGGCCAGGGCGATGACGCCCATGGTCTTCTGCGCGTCGTTGGTGCCGTGGGACAGCGCGACCAGCGATGCAGTGGCGATCTGGCCCCAGCGGAAGCCTTCCTCACGGCGCTTCTTGATGACGTTGCGCGTGATCCTGTAGACCAGCCAGGTGCCTACGGCGGCCACGAGGCCCGCGATGAACGGAGCCGCGACAGCCGGGATCAGCACCTTCTGGATGACGCCGCTCCAGTTGATGCCCGCGGTGCCGAGCGCGGCCAGGCCGGCACCGATCAGTCCGCCGAAGAGCGCGTGCGACGAGCTGGAAGGGATGCCGAACAGCCAGGTGAGGAGGTTCCACAGGATGCCGCCGATGAGGCCGGCGAAGATGATGGTGAGTCCGGTCGACGCGTCGATGGACTTCAGTAGGTGCCCGGACTTACTGTCCTGAATCTTCAGCACCGAGGTGGTGACGGTGACGGCGACCTCGACTGACAGGAACGCGCCGACCAAGTTCAGGACGCCGGCCAGCAGCACGGCGGTCTTGGGCTTCAGCGCGCCTGTGGCGATCGAGGTCGCCATGGCATTACCGGTATCGTGAAATCCATTCGTGAAGTCAAATGCCAGTGCTGTTGCGATCAACAGCACCAGGATGACCAACTCTGCGCTCATGGCGCTCATTCTGGTGTAACGGCGCCGTTTTTGACCAGTTACAGAAGTCCTCAATCCGGACCGCGACCTGGGTGTTTGCCCGACCCGAAGAGGTGTTCATGGAGTGTTCACCTGTTAGCTTCGTCTAATTAGTCTGGCAAAGTGCTGTCGGCGATGCCGAGGGTTACGGTGGCGATATGCCCACGTCACAGGCTGGGCATAGGATTCGGTGCGCAATTTCGGGGCACACAGCGCACAGCTGGGCCGCCCCTCCCCGAGATCAGGAGGTGACGCCATGAACTCGTTTCTCACCAAGATCGTGGCGTGGCTGCAAGCCGGGTATCCCGACGGCATCCCCGCCACCGACCGGGTGCCGCTGTTGGCGCTGCTGTCCCGGCGCCTGACCAACGACGAGGTCAAGTCCGTCGCCCGCGGGCTGATGAATCGTGGTGAATTCGATGACATCGACATCGGCGTACTGATCACGCGGATCACCGACGAACTCCCCCGCGCCGAGGATGTGGAGCGGGTGCGGGCCCGGCTGGCCGCCAAGGGCTGGCCGCTCGACGATCCCCGCGACCCGATCGACGGCGAGCCCGGTGACGGAGGCGTGGCATAGCTGTTCTGCATCCGGTCGCCGTCGGTTCCGGCGACGCGGCCCTCGCCCTGATCCCGAAGTTGGCGCAGGCCCTGGACGGCCGCGGCGCGCTACTGCCGGTGCCGGCCGACGATGACCGCCAGGCCGCGCTGCTGACGGAGACATTGCGCGCCGGTGAAGCCGTCGACGACGACGTGGCCCTTGTGGTCTCGACGTCGGGTTCCACCGGAATCCCCAAGGGCGCCTTGCTTTCCGCCGCGGCATTGCACGCCAGCGCCGACGCCACGCATGACCGGCTCGGCGGGCCCGGCCGGTGGCTGCTGGCACTGCCTGCCTACCACGTCGCCGGAGTGCAGGTTCTGGTGCGGAGCCTGCGGGCCGGCACCACGCCCGTCGCGCTGGACCCGGGTTTCGACGTCAGTGAACTGCCTTCTGCGGTAAGGGCTTTGGGTTCGGGACGGCGCTACACGTCACTGGTCTCGGTGCAGCTGGCCAAGATCCTGGCCGATCCCGCCGCGACCGCGGCGCTCGCCGAACTGGACGCCGTCCTGATCGGCGGCGGCCCCATGCCGCCGGGACTCGGCGAAAAGGCCGCGGCCGCAGGCATTTCCGTGGTCCGCACCTACGGGATGAGCGAGACCTGCGGCGGCTGCGTCTACGACGGACGACCGCTGAGCGGCGTCCGGCTGCGCATCGACGACACCGGCCGAATTTCGTTGGGCGGTCCCACGCTGGCGTCGGGTTACCGAAATCCCGTCGACCCGTCGCCGTTCGTGGCGGGCTGGTTCGTCACCGATGACATTGGCGCCGTGGATGATTCGGGCGTGCTGCGGGTACTGGGCCGCATCGACGACGCCATCGCCACCGGCGGTCTCAAGGTGCTGCCCGCGCTCGTCGAGTCGGCCCTGGCGGGCCATCCGGCCATCGCCGAATGCGCCGTGTTCGGCATGCCCGACGAACGGCTGGGCCAGCGGGTGGCCGTGGCCGTCGTGCTCCACCCGGGCGCGGCCGCACCCACCGTAGCTGACCTGCGGGAATACGTCAGCGCCACGCTGGCCGCCACCGCCGCCCCACGTGAGGTGCACGTGGTCGCCGAACTCCCCCGCCGCGGGATCGGCAAGCTCGACCGGCGGGCGCTGACGCTGCAGTACCAGAAAAACGCCTGATCGGCCCGTGATGCCGGTCACAGCACCGGCGCTTGATTCGGTGACGGGCCCGGCTCTCTGGGACCCTGGAACGCGGACCGGAAGAGTTGGAGTTTCCATGCCTGCCCACAGACAGCCTGACAACCATCCTGCGGTGACCGCCCTGACCTGGTCGGGAGGCGTGCTGGCCTGGGCCGTGGCCGCCGCCGTCGCCGCCCCGTCCACCGGTCTGCCACTGGCCGTCGTGCTGCCCGTGACCCTGATTTTCGGTGCGCTGGTGGTCGTGGCCATCCGCAGCACCGTCGCCAGCGCCCGCGGCACCGCCGGCCGGGCGGCCCTGGCCGTCGCGATCGGCCTGCTGGTCGGTGAACTGGCCGCGATGACGCTGTTCAGCAATGCCATCACCCAGCGTCTGGACGCCGAGGCCGCGGCTCGCGCCGCGACCACGCCGGCCGTGGCCACCGCGCAGGGCCAGTTGGATGCGCTGCGCGCGAGCCGCGGTGCGCTCGACGCCGCCGTCGACTCCGCCCGGCAGCGTCGTGACGACGCTCAGGTCGTGGCCCGCTGCGAATACCACCCGACGCCGTCGTGCGCCCAGCAGCCCGTCACCGGTGTGCCCGGTGACGGCCAGATCACCCAGAACACGCAGGACATCCTCGAGCACGACCAGCGCGAGCTCGATGCCGCACTGGCGGCCCGGGGCGAGCAGGCCCCGACCCTCGACGCGCGGATCGCCGGTGCCGAGCACACGGTCACGGCCGCGCGCGATGCGGCCGGCGCCGGCGCGGACCGCGGTTTCGGCGCGCGCTGGGTCGCGATGAACGGCTACACCATCGACACGCCTGCCGCGCTGGTGGCGCGCATCGCCGTGGTCGGCGTCTGCGTCCTGCTGTACCTGCTGCCGATGCTGCTGCACGCCCGGCAGGACCGCACCCTGCGCGAGCGCCACGACGAGTCCCGGCTGCGGGCCGAGCTGCGCGCCGAGACCGCCATCGCGGTCAAGCAGGCCGAGGTGCGGGCCGAAGCCGAGATTCTGAAGGCCGAACACCAGCTGGCCGCCATGAAGCTCGCGCTCGAGACCGACGCCGAGATCAACCGCGAATATCACCGCCAGCGCGTCGCCGAAGCCCTCACCGGCGAGCCGGCGCAGCCCGCGCTCGCGGCCCCCACCGCCGAGGTGCTGCGGCCCGATTCGCCGCCGCAGCCCATGTACTCCGACTGGGACGAACTCATGGCGTTCCCGGACCCGCAGCGGCGTTCGTTGAGCGCCGCACCAGCGCCGGAGCCCGAACCGGCCGACGCACCGGCCGAACCGGCCGCCACGGCCGAACTCGTCCCGATCGGCGACGAGCGGGCCGAGAACCTGCCGGTACAGGCGACCAGCCAGCCCGCAGGCGGCCTGACACTGCCGCAACTGCCCGACCTCACCAAGGTCGCGGCTCGCCTGCTGCGTCCGCTGGTGGCGCCCGTCGCGCCCGTGGTGGACCGCGTCATCGACACGTCGGTGCAGCAGCTGCGCTCGGCGCAGAAGGTCATCGAGGAGTTCGAGGAGATCACGTTCACGCTGCGCCGGACGTCGCGGACGACGGTGACCGAGAACGAGCACGAGCAGTCGTCGGGCCCGCGCGCCGCGGACCAGGGCCAGGCGCTCGGGGCGGGCCAGGGCGTCCACCCGCGCGTCGAACCCCAGTGGGCCGCACCGCAGATGAACGCGACGTTCGCACCGACGACGCCGCTGCGGGGCGCCGACCCGTACACCGCACTCGACGGCACCGACACCACGATCATCGACGCCGCCGACGAACGCCGTCAGCTCAAGGAAGGCCGCCGCGCCATCGAGCCGTAACCCGGGGATTTGTGCACGATCTTCCGCGCCTCGCGCGGAGAATCGTGCACAAATCCCTAGGGCAGCGAGCGGTTCAGGCGCTCGGTGGCGGCCAGGTAGTCCTCGATGAACTCGCGGACGACCTCGCGGGCGGGCTTGACCTTGTTCATCAGGCCGACGCCCTGGCCGACGAAGTAGGTCGCCAACTGCTGGGCGCCCGGATGGCCCTGGGCGGCCAGGCGGTCGATGCGCCGGATCACCGGCTCGCTCAGCATGTTCTGCAGCGGCAGCGGAAGTGGCTTGCGGCCGCCGTCGTTCGGCGCCCAGGCATCCGTCCAGTCCGAAACCAGTTGGCGTGCGGGCTTTCCGGTGCGCCCCGCCGACCGCACGGTGTCGCGTGACGTGGCGGCCAGCATCTTCTGCTTGGTGGCCGGCGCGGTCTCGGCCTCCTCGGTGGTCAGCCACACCGAACCGGTCCAGGCCCCGGCGGCGCCCAGCGCGACCGCCGCGGCCATCTGCCGGCCGGTGACGATGCCGCCCGCCGCCAGCACGGGGACCGAATCATCAATCGCCTCAATCACTTCCGGCACCACGACGAGTGTGGACACCTCACCACAGTGCCCGCCGGCCTCGGTGCCCTGCGCGACGATGAGGTCCACCCCGGCCGCGACCTGCTTGACGGCGTGCTCCTTGGCGCCGACCAGCGCGGCCACCGGAATCCCCCGCTCGCGGCCCGCCTCGATCATGTAATCCGGCGGCACGCCAAGGGCATTGGCGATCAGCTTGACGGGATGGCTCAACGCCACGTCGAGCAGGTCGTGCCCGGTGTTGCCGGACAGCACCGACCCGCCGGTGCGGATCTTTTCCTCCGGCTCGATGCCGTGGTCGATGAGCAGTTGGGTGACGAATTCCCGGTATTCCGAAGGGATTCGGTCGGCCAGTTGGCCGTCCGACAGGTTCTCGCCCTTGCCTTCGAATTTCGCCGGCACGATGATGTCCGCACCGTAGGGCCGGCCGCCGACGTGATCATCGATCCAGGCGAGTTCCCGGTCGAGCTGCTCGGGCGTGTACGCCGTCGCGCCCAGCACGCCGAAGCCGCCGGCGTTGGTGACCGCGGCGACCACGTCGCGGCAATGGCTGAAGGCGAAGAGCGGAAAGTCGATGCCGAGCTGTTCGCAGATGCGGGAAGTCACCCCGTCAGTTTTGCCACCCCGACTTGACGGGTGTCAAGAGCCGCCTCGATCAGGGCAGTTCAAACGGCAGCTTCACCCCGCTGTGGGCCAGGCAGTGGGTACACGTTCGTTCGGCCGGGACGGTCGCCAGGGCCTGCTGCACCAGCGCCTTGAACATCGGGGTGTTGCGCTCGAACTCCGCGAAGACGTCGACGGTGGTGACGCCGGCGCCGGCCTCGATGCCCGCATCCAGGTCGGTCACCAAAGCGATTGCCGCATAACACATCTCGAGTTCACGGGCCAGCACGGCCTCTGGGTAGCCGGTCATGTTCACCAACGTGAACCCCTGGGCCGCGAACCACTGGCTCTCGGCGCGGGTGGAGAACCGGGGCCCCTGGATGACCACCATGGTGCCGCCGTCGATGACGCCCGGCTGCTCGGCGGCCACGGCGCGCAGCGTCGGACAGTACGGATCGGCGAAGCCGACGTGGATGCCGCCGGCGTCGAAGTACGTGTCCTCGCGGCTGCGGGTGCGGTCCACCAGCTGGTCGGGCACGACCACGACGCCGGGGCCGAGATCCGCGGTCAGGCTGCCGACGGCGCACGGGGCGAAAATCCGCCGCACCCCGAGCTTGCGCAGCGCCCACATGTTGGCGCGGTACGGCACCGTGTGCGGCGAGTACTCATGCTTGAGCCCGTGCCGTGGCAGGAATGCCACCTCGTGCCCGCCGACGGCCCCGATGGTGACCGGCGCGCTCGGCGTGCCGTAGGGCGTGTCGACGGTGACGGTGCGCGCGTCGTCCCCGAAGAACGTGTAGAAACCGCTACCGCCGATGACTCCCAGCATCCGTTATTCGGCGTCGGTCTTGGGGGTATCCACGGTCTCCGGCGTCACGGCCGTGACGGGCGTCGGCGCGGGCGCCACGACGTCGTCGTCCTCGATATCCTCGGCCTCGTCCTGTTCCAGCTGCGCGCGGGCCCGCCGGGCGCCGTCGCGAATCTCGAATGCGTCGGTGGCCAGGGCGCCGATGGAGCTCGCCACGTCCTTGACGGCGGTGACGACGATGTTCATGACCTCGCCGACGGTGCCTGCGACGGCTTCGACGGATTCCTGCACGACATCTTTGCGAATCTCGTTCTTGCTGAGCCGATCCTTCATGCCGATAAGTGTAGGGGCGTGGGACGATTGCGCGCGTGGCCAGTCTTTCGCAGTGGATAGAGGGCGCCCGACCGCGGACCCTCCCGAATGCCGTCGCTCCCGTGCTGGCAGGTACCGGTGCCGCCGCCTGGGTCGGCGGTGAGGTGTGGTGGAAAGCGGCTCTGGCCCTTGTGGTTTCGATATCGCTGATCATCGGGGTCAACTACGCCAACGACTACTCCGACGGCATCCGCGGCACCGATGACGACCGGTCCGGGCCGGTGCGCCTGGTCGGGGCCAGGTTGGCCTCGCCGCAGGCGGTGCTGGCGGCGGCCGTGATCAGCCTGTCCATCGGCGCCGGGGCCGGCCTGGCGCTCGCGCTGGTCAGTCAGCCGTGGCTGATCGCCGTCGGCGCGGCGTGCATCGCCGGCGCCTGGCTGTACACCGGCGGCACCAACCCGTACGGCTATCGCGGGCTCGGCGAGGTCGCGGTGTTCGTGTTCTTCGGGCTGGTCGCCGTGCTCGGCACGCAGTACACGCAGGCCCTGCGGGTCGACTGGGTGGGACTCGTGCTCGCCATCGCGGTCGGGTCCTTGTCGTCGGCGGTGTTGGTGGCCAACAACCTTCGCGACATTCCCACTGATCAAGTCTCGGGCAAGATCACGCTCGCGGTGCGGCTCGGCGACGCCCGCACCCGCCAGCTGTTCCAGGTGCTGACGCTGCTGCCGTTCGTGCTGACCGCGGTCCTGACGCTCGCGACCCCGTGGTGCCTGGTCGGCTTCGCGGCGGCACCGCTGGCGGTCCGCGCGGCCAAGCCCGTGCGCTCAGGCCTCGGCGGTCGCGAGCTGATCCCCGTGCTCAAGGACACCGGGCTGACGATGCTGGTGTGGGCCGCCCTGATCACCGCGGTGCTGGTGGCGGTCAAGCCCTAGTCGGGCGGCGTCAGTCGCCGGCGGAATCCTCGCCGTGCAACCGGGCCTGCAGCTGCTCGCGCTCGGCGCGGCGACGCTCGTCGACGGCGGCGATCCCGGCGGTGGCCCGGCGGCGCAGCGGAGCGAACAGCCAGATGCCCAGCGGCATGCCGAGGACCAGCGCGAACAGCAGCGCCACCATGGCCGGGAAATCACGGATACCCAGCAACGCGACGACACCGAAGATCGCGCCGGCAATCACCGCTAACAGCAGCAGGCGGGCGAGCGCGTAGAGAAAAACGTCGAGCAGCAAACGTGGCATGGACGGGGTGGCGGGCGCATCAGACACCGCACGAGTTTACCGACGGACGCGTATATTCGAATAAAGGAGGTTTTACGTGCAGTTCCTGCTCCTGATCACGCTGCTGGCGCTGTTGGCCTACGTGGGCTGGCGCGCCACTCGCGCCACGGCCGCGCGGCCGACCACGCGCGTCATCGGCCCGGATGACGATCCGGAATTCCTGCGCCGGCTCGGTTCGTAGCGACTCTCTACAGCGACAGCGGAAATCCGTCGGCGACGGCCACGGCCAATTCCAGCAACGCATCCCTGGTGTCCGGCCGAAGCCGGTCCAGACTGACCTCGGCACCCTCCTCCAGGTGCGGATCGAACGGCACCACCTGCACCGCCCGGCACCGGCGGCCGAAATGATCGACCACCTTGCGCAGATCGACCTTGCCCGAGCGCGGACGCACGGCATTGACCACCGCGACGGCGTTGCGCACCAGTTCCTGATGACCATGGGCGTCGAGCCAGTCGAGCGTCGCCGCGGCACTGCGGGCGCCGTCGACCGAGCCTGAGCTGATCACGACGAGCACGTCGGCGTGCGCGAGCACCGCACCCATGGCCGAATGCAGCATGCCGGTGCCACAGTCCGTCAGGACCAGCCGGTAGTACGGCTCCAGCACCGCCAGAGTGCGGGCGTAATCCTCGGAGCTGAACGCCTCCGACACCGCCGGGTCGCTCTCCGAGGCCAGCACCTCGAGCTGGCTCTCACCGCGCGAGGTGTAGTTGCGGACATCGCTGTAGCTGGAGATGCCCTCGGCATCGCGCAGGAGATGACGGACCGTCGCCGGCGTCTCCAGCGGCACCTTCTGGCTGAGGGTGCCGCGGTCGGGGTTCGCGTCCACCGCGATGACGCGGTCGCCGCGGATCGACGCGAACGTCGCCCCCAGCGTCGCGGTGATGGTCGTCTTCCCGACGCCGCCCTTGAGGGACAGCACCGCGACCCGGTAGCAGTCCCGCAGCGGGCGGTTGATCTGCGCGGTCAACCGGTTGCGGTGCAGGGTCTTGGGGCTGTCACCGGGATTGAGCAGGGTGCCGGTCGCGTAGTAGAGCGCCTTGCGCCAGCCGGTCGACGGTGCGCGGCTCGGCCGGCTCAGCAGCGCGACCGTGGCGGGATCCAGGCTCCGCGGCTTCGCGGGTGTCGGCGCCAGGACCGGCGTCACCACATGCGCGATGACGATGCGGGCCTCCGGCGCCGAGGTCGGCGTGGCGGCAGCGACGGGATCGGCCGGGTCCTTGAACCGGCCCTGGGCGCGGAATGAAGGCACGATCAGCCCCGACATCTGATGGCTCAGCCGACGCCGGCGTACGAATGCAGGCCGACGGTCACCAGGTTGATGAAGAACAGGTTGAACACCATCGCGACGAAGCCGACGACGTTGATCCACGCGGCCTTCTTGTCGCGCCAGCCGGCGGTGGACCGGGCGTGCAGGTAGGCGGCGTAGACGACCCACGCGACGAACGACACCGTCTCCTTGGGGTCCCAGCCCCAGTAGCGGCCCCACGCCTCCTCGGCCCAGATGGCCCCGAAGATCACGCCGAACCCGAAGATCGGGAACGCGAAGATCGTGGTGCGGTAGGCGATGCGGTCCAGGGTCTGGGCATCCGGCAGGCGCTGGATCATCCGGCCGAACCCGTTGTCCTGATGTGCCAGCGGCGACATCTTGAGCAGGAACAGGATGCTGGCGACGCCGGCGACCAGGAAGACGCCGGAGCCGAGGCTGACGACCGAGACGTGGATGGGCAACCAGTACGACTGCAGCGCGGGCATCACCGGCGCGGCGTTGGTGTACAGGTACTTGACCGACACCGCCAGCAGGATCAGCTCGGGCACCAGGACGAAGACCCACAGCGCCCGGTACTGCGGCTTGCGCAGCACGATCGACGCTGCGACCAGCCCACAGAAGCTGGTCAGGTTGATGAACTCGTACATGTTGCCCCACGGCACGCGCATGGTGGCCAGACCGCGCAACACGATGCAGACGAACAACATGGCGATGCCGACGTACACCAGCGCGAGCCCGACACGGCCGATGCGCTCGTCAACCGAGCGGGTGGGTGCGTCGACGATGACGCCTGGGATGGTGCTGTTCGCGCCCACGCCCGCACCGACCAGCTCTCGGGTCTCTACCTTCCGGCCACGGCTCGACGCCAGCTCGACGGCCAGCAAGACGAAAGCCAGGCACAGCACCGTCCAGGAACTGAAGAATGCCCAGTCCGAGTACCGGGCCAGGTCGATGTCGATGTGCTCTGTGTTCATCGCTTGTCCTCAATCAACCGCTCTGTGAGCTTTTCGAACTCGTCGCCCCACCCCGAGTTGTCCGTGCGGGCCAGGCCGCCGAGCTCGACGTTGACGGTACCCGGCCCGGCCGACACGATCCGAATCCAAACGCGGCGGCGGCGCACCACCAACGACACCAGCAGCCCGGCCATCATGGTCAGCGCGAACACCAGCACCCACACCTGCGCCGGGTCGTGCGACACCTGCACGTTGATGAACGGCACCGCGCCGTCGAACTTGATGACGGTGCCGTCGTCCAGCTTGGTCTGCTCGCCGGCCTTGAGGTTGACGCGCGCCTGCTTGGTGAGCCGCTTCTGGTCGATCAGCCGGGGGTCGAGCGAGAACAGCGACTGCGGGCGGCCGCTGTCGAGCCCGGTGTCGCCGCGGTAGATGTCGATGGCCACCGCGGGCGCGTTCATCGCCGGGAAGCTCGAGGACAGCAGCTTGCCGTCGAGTTCGGCGGTCGGGGCGAACAGGCCCTGGATGGCGATCTGGTGCTTGCGCCGCTCGCGGTCGTCGGGATAACTGCCGCCCGGCGGATCGATGCGCGCGACGCCCGAGGACAGCAGCGTCAGCGCGTTCTCGGGCTTCCACTGCACCGTCGACGTGCGGGTCTGCCCGTTGGGGAACGTCACGGTGAACGTCGGCGCGTAACCGTGGCCCTGCAAGTAGATGCGCTCGCCGCCGATCCGCAGCGGGTGGTTGACCTCCAGCCGGTACGGCCGCCAGGTGCCGCTGACCAGATCGGTGCCGTCCTGGTAGTCGATGTTCGCGGCGAACGCCGTGGCCTGCCCGCTCGGCAGGTACCGGGCGTCGAAGTCGTGGACCCGCAGGCAGCTGGGGTGCAGTGAGGTGCCGTCGACGACGTTGCCGGCGCGGAACGAGTCGAACGCGGCCGGGGAGGCCGAGCAGAAGCCGGGCCCGCCGTCGGCGATGACGATGACGTTGCCCTCGTAGCCGAACATCTTGCCGAACGCGATGGCCACCAGGAGGCCCAGCAGCGAGAAGTGGAAGACGATGTTGCCGAACTCGCGCAGGTAGCCCTTCTCGGCCGAGATTTCGCGAGTGCCGTCATCGAGGGTGCGGGTGGTCTGGCGCCAGCCCTTGAGCCGCCCCGCCATCCGGTCGGCGACGGCGTCCGGCTCACCCGGGACGGAGGCCTGCGCGTGCTTGGGCAGCCGCGCCAGGTTCCGCGGCGCCGGCACCGGGACGGCGCGCAGGCTGCGGATGTGCTCGATCATGCGGGGCGTCAGGCAGCCCACGAGCGAGACGAACAGCAGCACGTAGATCGAGGTGAACCAGAAGCTCGAGAACACCGAGAAGGCCTGCACCTTGTCGAGCCACGGCCCGATCGTCGGATGCTGCGCCAGGTATTCGTCGACCTTGCCGGCGTTGAGCGAACGCTGCGGCAGCAGCGCACCCGGGATGGCGCCGAGCGCCAGCAGGAACAACAGCACCAGGGCAGTGCCCATCGACGTCAGCGTCCGCCAGGTGTTGCGGAACAGTGCGACCACCCGGGAGAGCGGGCCGGGGCGGCGGGTCTCGCCGCCCGACACGGCGTCGGGCGCGGAAACGTCGGTCATATCGGGAGCCTCACGTTGCTGACGAAGGCGTCGCGCACCCAGGACGTGAAGTCGTTCCACACGCCGGTGACCAGCGCGGTGCCGACGACGATCAGCAGCAGGCCGCCGAAGATCTGGATGGCGCGGGTGTGCCGGCGCAGCCAGCCCAGGCCCTGCACGGCGCGGGCCGACCCGAAGGCCAACAGCACGAACGGAATGCCGAGACCCAGGCAGTACGCGATCACCAGCGCGATGCCGCGGGCGACGCTGGCGCCGTCACTGGCCGAGGCCACCGCGATGACGCCGGTGAGCGTCGGCCCCAGGCATGGGGTCCAGCCCAACCCGAACACCGCGCCCAGCAAGGGGGCGCCGACGACCGTCGACACCTGGCGCGGCGTGAACCGCACCTGACGCTGCAGCGCCGGGACCAGCCCGATGAACACGAGGCCCATCAGCACCGTGACGACGCCGCCGATGCGTTGCAGCAGAAGCTGATTGGCGATGAGGGTCGTGGTCAGGCCGAGTACGGCGACCGCGCCCATGAGGAACACCGCCGTGAAGCCCGCGACGAACAGCGCCGCCGCACCGGCCACGCGCCAGCGCGCGGTGCGCACTTTGGTTGCTCCCCCTTGGTCATCGACACCGACCACGGCAGCGAGATACGACAGATACCCGGGCACCAGCGGCACCACGCACGGTGAGGCGAACGACACCAGCCCGGCCAGCACGCTCACCCCGAGTGCCACCAACAGCGGTCCCGCCGCGGCGGTTTCGGCGAAGCCGGTCATGCCTTGCCCTCTTTGGCCAGCCGCTCGACGACGGGCTTGAGATCCTCGGCCAGCAGTTCCCGCAGGAACACCGCGGCCACCCGGTGCTGGCGATCCAGCACCAGCGTCGAGGGGATGACGGTCGTCGGGTACTTGCCGCCGAACGCGATCATGGTGCGCATCGCCGGGTCGTAGATGGACGGGAAGGTCACCTTGTGGTCGACGACGAAGTCGACGGCGGCCTGCCGGTTGTTGTCCCGGACGTCGATGCCGAGGAACCCGACGCCCTGCGCCTTGGTCTGCTCGTACACCTTCTCCAGCTCGGAGATCTCCGAGCGGCACGGGCCACACCACTGGCCCCAGACGTTGATCACCACGACCTGACCCGAAAAGTCTTCCAGCGAAAGCGTTTTCGCCGGATCCGTGAGCGACGGTCCGCGCACCGCGCCGGGCTTGCCGCGGCTCGATGGCGGGTCGTAGAAGATGTCGGTCTTGCCGCCCGGCGCCACGAACTCGAAGGTGCCGCCCTGCGCGACGGCGTCGTCACCGGTGGAGCAGCCGACGAGCAGCACGGCCGTCGTCAGGACGGCCGCCATCACTGCCCCGGCACGGGCCACCAGCGAAGTCACTGTCCGGCCAGCTCCGAATATCCCCAGCCGACCATCTGGTCACCATGGAAGTAGAACGACGTCACCGATGCCAGGTTGCACATCCGCTTGGTCGGGAAGTGGTGCAGGTTCTTGCCGAGCATCGCGCGGCGCAGCGTCTCCACCGGCAGCTGATGGCTGACGCACACCGCCTCGTGGCCCATGCCCTTGACCCGGGCGCGGTCCACGGCGCCGGTCATCCGCTCCGCGATGTGCTTGTACGGCTCGCCCCACGACGGGGTCTTCGGGTCGCGCAGGTGCCACCAGTTGCGCGGGTCGCGCAGGGCGCCGTCACCCGGTGAAACCCGCTGTCCCTCAAACACATTCTCCGACTCGATGAGGTGCGGGTCGGTGTCGATGGACAGCCCGTGCCGCGCCGCGATGGGCGCCGCCGTCTCCTGCGCGCGCTCGAGCGGCGACGCCACGACGTAGACGATGTCGCGCTCGGCGAGCCAGCCTGCGACCGCCTCGGCCTGGGCGCGCCCACGGTCGGACAGATGAAAATTGGGCTTGCGGCCGTAGAGGATCTTGTCCGGGTTGTGGACCTCGCCGTGACGCATCACGTGCACGATCGTCCTGTCGGTCATGCGGGCTCCTGAGCTTGGGCGGCGGCCTGCGCGGCGGCGGGCAGCGCGGCGGCGATCCGGTCGAACGCAGCGTCGTCGAGTGCGGCCGAGACGAACCAGGTTTCGAAGGCGCTGCACGGCGGGTACACCCCGGCGTCCAGCAGGGCGTGGAAGAACGCCGGGTAGCGCCAGGTCTCGGTCGCCTTGGCCGATGCGAAGTCGGTGACGGGCGCGTCACCGAAGAACGCCGTCAGGAAGTTTCCGGCACGCGAAACCCGGTGCGCCACAGACGCTTCGGTGAGCGCGTCGGACAAGAGCCCGGACAGGCGGTCGGCGTTACGGTCCAGGGCGGCGTACACCGCGTCGTCGGCGGCGCGCAGCGTGGCCAGGCCCGCGGCCATCGCGACCGGGTTCCCCGACAGCGTCCCGGCCTGGTAGACGGGGCCCAGCGGGGCGAGCCGTTCCATCACCTCGGCGCGGCCACCGAACGCGGCGGCCGGCAGCCCGCCGCTCATCACCTTGCCGAACGTGAACAGGTCGGCGGCGACGGGATCGAGTCCGTACCAGCCGCCACGGCTGACGCGGAAGCCCGTCATCACCTCGTCGATGATCAGCAGCGCGCCGTACTCGGCGGTGATCTGGCGCAGCGCGGCGTTGTAGCCCGCGGCCGGCGGGACGGTGCCCATATTGCCGGGGCTGGCCTCGGTGATGACGCAGGCGATCTGATCGCCGGCCGTGGCGAAGGCCTGGCGCACCGCCTCGACATCGTTGTACGGCAGCACGATGGTGTCAGCGGCGGCCGCCCCGGTCACACCCGGCGACGACGGCAGCCCCAGCGTGGCGACACCGGAGCCGGCGTCGGCCAGCAGCGCGTCGCTGTGGCCGTGGTAGCAGCCGGAGAACTTGATGATCTTGGGCCGGCCGGTGAAGCCGCGGGCCAACCGGATGGCGCTCATGGTGGCCTCGGTGCCCGAGTTGACGAAGCGGATGCGCTCGACGGGGGCGACGCGGTCGATGATCTCGCGGGCCAGCTCCGTCTCGGCGGGCGTCGGGGCGCCGAACGACAGGCCGTTCACAGCGGTGGTCCGCACGGCCTCGACGACGGCGGGATGCGCGTGGCCCAGGATCATCGGCCCCCAGGAGCACACCAGGTCGACGTACCGGTTGCCGTCCGCGTCGGTCAGCCAGTAGCCGTTGGCCGAGGTGATGAATGCAGGGGTACCGCCGACCGAGCTGAAGGCCCGCACAGGCGAGTTGACCCCGCCGGGGATCACGGTCGACGCGTCGGCGAACAGTTTCGCGGAAACGTCGGTAGAGCGCATGGCCACCAGTGTCCCAGCCCGGCGCGAATGGACCAACTACAGGGTGTAGGAGGGCGGCTTCGTCCATCTCGGCGGCGGCCGTCACATCGCGATGAGTGCACGTCGCGCCCGCAACGGCACGGCGACTTTCAGGCCATTTTCGCCGCCCCGTTGCATTCGGCGACGCAGTTCGCCGCGATCCTGACCACAGGGCGAAGTTCGGGCCTGATTTCCGCCGCCTGGTCAGGTTCGCGACCACGAATGTGCAGCCAGAGCGTCACTATCGCGATCTTCACGCGCTGGTTGCACACTCGCGACAGCACGACGACACCGAACTGACAACCGGGGCTGGTGTGCCGGGCGTGAAAGCCGGCGCCCTAGTTCTGCGGCGTCAGCTTGAACACCGGGTGGTCGGCGTCGTCGGGCAGCTCACGCCAGTACTGCTCGACGACCTTGCCGGCCAGCGGCCGGTACGCCGCGATGATGGGCGCCCGGTCCGCGACCGGTACCTCACTGGCCAGGTAGTTGGCCTTGCCGAGCGCGACCACCGGGTTCTCCCGGACGTTCTTCACCCACGCCGACTCACCACGCGTCGACACCAGGTACTTCACCCCGTCGACCGTCGGCACCACGACCGGGATGCGCTGCGGCACGTGGTTGGAGCTGCGGGTGACCGTCAGGGTCTGGCTGCCACCGATACCGGTCAGCCGCGCAATCGGGTTGAAGACATGGACGACGAACCACGGCGGCTTGAGGTAGGCCATGGCCAGAAGCCTATGGCTACACCGCGCTCAGCGCATCGTCCAGAATGTCCAGCCCGCGCTTGGCGTCGTCGATGCTGATGTTGCACGGCGGCACCAGGTGGAAGCGGTTGTAGTTCATGAACAGCAGCAGGCCGTTCTGCTTGGCCCGCGCGTTGATGGCGCCCATCTCGGGCGACGACCCGCCGTACGGCGCCAGCGGCTCCTTGGTGGCGCGGTCCTTGACCAGCTCGACGGCCCAGAACACGCCCAGACCGCGGACGTCACCGATGATGTCGTGCTTGTCGGCCAGCGCCGCCAGGCCCGGACCGAAGACGTCGGTGCCGATCAGCTCGGCGTTCTCGACGATCTTCTCGTCGTGCATCGCCGTGATGGTCGCGACGGATGCCGCACACGCCAGCGGGTGGCCCGAGTAGGTGAGCCCGCCGCCGTACGGCTGGTCCAGGAAGCGCTCGAGGATCTTGTCGCTGACGATGACGCCGCCGAGCGGGACGTAGCCGGAGTTGACGCCCTTGGCGAACGTGATGAGGTCCGGCGTGACGCCGTAGTTGTCCAGCGCGAACCACTTACCGGTGCGGCCGAAGCCGGCCATGACCTCGTCGAGAATCATCACGATGCCGTACTGGTCGCACAGTTCCCGGACGCCCTGCAGGTAGCCGGGCGGCGGCGGCATGATGCCGACGGTGCCGGGCACCGACTCGAGGATGATCGCGGCGAACGCGCTCGGGCCCTCGAACTCGATGACCGACCGCAGGTGCGCCAGGGCGCGCTCGGACTCTTCCTCCTGCGTCAGCGAATTGAACTGGCTGCGGTACAGGAAGGGGCCGAAGAAGTGCGTGGTGCCCTCGGTGCCGTAGTCGTTGCCCCAGCGGCGGACGTCGCCGGTGAGGTTGACCGTCAGCGCGGTGCCGCCGTGGTAGCTGCGGTAGGTCGACAGCGTCTTGTAGCGGCCGGTGTAGACGCGGGCCATGCGGATGGCGTGCTCGACGGCATCGGCGCCACCGTTGGTGAAGAACACCCGGTTGAAGCCCTCGGGGGCGACCTGGCAGATCAGGTCGGCGGCCGTGGCGCGGGCCTCGTTGGCATGCTGCGGCGCGATGGTGCACAGCTTGGCGGCCTGCTCGGCGATGGCGGCGACGACCTTGGGGTGCTGGTGGCCGATGTTGGTGTAGACGAGCTGGCTCGAGAAATCGAGGAGACGGTTGCCGTCACCGTCGATGAGGTAGCTGCCCTCGGCGCCGGTGAAGACCATCGGGTCGAGCTTTCCCTGGGCCGACCACGAGTGGAATACGCGGCTGCGCTCCAGGTCATAGATCCGGCGGGCGTCAGCGTTGGCGGGCGCAGGCATGCATTCCTCCTCGAAGATGAATCAGCGGGTTACGGGCTGGTGTGCGACACAGCGTCGTCGCCGCTACCGGTCGGTAACTTTACTCGCTCCCCTGGCCGCCCCAACCACGATGGCGCACGATGGGGACATGCAGATTCCGCAGTCGGTCGCCCGGTTCAACCGTCGAGTCACCAACCCCATCCAACGGCTGTGGGCCGGCCGCGCGCCGACGTTCGGCATCCTCGAGCACGTCGGGCGCAAGTCCGGCAAGACGTTCCGCACGCCGCTGACGGTGTTCACCACCGCCGACGGCTTCGCCATCCTGCTGACCTACGGCCCCGACCGCGACTGGCTCAAGAACATCACGAAGTCCGGCGGCGGCAAGCTCACCCGGCGCGGCCAGACGTACGACGTCGTCGACCCGCGGGTGGTGAGCAAGGAAGAAGCGGCCCCGCTCGTCACCGGGTCGCTACGTAAGGTGTTCCCGCGCTTGCCTTTCGAGCAGGCGGTGCTGTTGCGCCGGGCCTAGCGCGTTTCGTCCAGTACCTGCTGCACCACGCGCATCGCGCTCAGCGCCGCGGGCGCGCCGCAGTAGCCCGTGGCGTGGATGATCGCCTCGACGATCTCCTCGCGGGTGAGGCCGTTGTTGAGGCCGCCCCGCACGTGGCCGGCGAGTTCCTCATGGGCGCGCAGCGCGGTCAGCATGCCGAGGTTGAGCAGGCTGCGGTCGCGGCGGCTCAGCCCCGGCCGGTTCCACACCGCGTCCCAGACGTGCTCGGTGACGAAGCGCTGGATCGGCTCCGACTCGGTGCCGCTGGTGCGGGCCAGCGCGCGGTCGACGAACTCGTCGCCCATCACCTGGCGGCGGGTGGTGATCCCGGCGTCGAACGCCGAACCTGGCTCGCTGGTCATCCCTGAGTCCTTCTCTCGATGTGGCTGCCGCCGACCGTAGCGCAGCACCCCGAGACCGAATTCGGTGAACAGAACGCGATACCGGTCGCGGGTGACCCAGCTCTCAATTAGGTTCATGCCCGATTCACCTCACGGCCAACTGCCAGGAGCCGCAGGTGTCCGCAACCGAACTTCCAGAGCGCGCTGTCCCCACCGGGGAACAGTTCCTCGCCATGCAGGCCAGCCCCGAGTTCCAGGAACTGCGAACCAGACTGCGCCGCTTCGTGTTTCCGATGACCGCGTTCTTCCTGGTGTGGTACGGCCTCTACGTCGCGCTCGGCGCCTTCGCCCATGACTTCATGGCCATCCGGGTGTTCGGCAACATCAACGTCGGGCTGCTGATCGGTCTGGGCCAGTTCCTGACGACGTTCGTGATCACCGGGCTGTACGTGCGCTTCGCCAACCGGGAGCTCGACCCGCGCGCTGCGGCCATCCGTGAAGAACTCGAGGGCGCCTGATGAACACCACCGTGCTCGCCGCCGCCACCGTCGGCAATCCCGTCGCCAACATCGGCATCTTCAGTGTGTTCGTCGTCGTCACGATGGTCGTGGTCATCAAGGCCAGCAAGCGCAACGCCACCGCCGACGAGTTCTTCACCGGCGGCCGCGGCTTCTCCGGCCCGCAGAACGGCATCGCCATCGCCGGCGATTACCTGTCGGCCGCGAGCTTCCTCGGCATCGCCGGCGCCATCGCCGTCTACGGCTATGACGGCTTCCTGTACTCCATCGGCTTCCTGGTCGCCTGGCTCGTCGCGCTGCTGCTGGTCGCCGAATTGCTGCGCAACACAGGCAGATTCACCATGGCCGACGTGCTGAGCTTCCGGCTCAAGCAGCGGCCGGTCCGGTTGGCCGCAGCCACCTCGACGCTGACGGTGTCGCTGTTCTACCTGCTGGCCCAGATGGCGGGGGCGGGCGGTCTGGTCGCGCTGCTGCTCGACGTGAAGAGCCGGGGCGGCCAATCGATCGTCATCGCCGTCGTCGGCGTGCTGATGATCGTCTACGTGCTGGTCGGCGGTATGAAGGGCACCACGTGGGTGCAGATCATCAAGGCCGTGCTGCTGATCACCGGCGCCGCCCTGATGACGGCCATGGTGCTCGGCAAGTTCGGGTTCAATTTCTCCGACATCCTCGGTTCGGCGCAGTCGGCCATCTCGCACGCCACCACCAAAGGCGTCTCCAGCCGCGACGTCCTGGCGCCCGGCGCGCAGTACGGCGGTTCGCTCACCTCGAAGATCAACTTCGTCTCACTGGCGCTGGCGCTGGTGCTGGGCACCGCGGGCCTGCCGCACGTGCTGATGCGCTTCTACACCGTGCCGACCGCGAAAGAGGCGCGGCGGTCGGTGGTTTGGGCGATCGCGCTGATCGGTGCCTTCTACCTCTTCACGCTGGTGCTCGGGTACGGCGCGGCCGCCCTGGTGGGCCCGGACCGGATCCTCAAGGCCGCCGGCGGCGTGAACTCCGCGGCGCCACTGCTGGCGTTCGAACTCGGCGGGGTGATCCTGCTCGGCGTCATCTCGGCGGTGGCGTTCGCGACGATCCTCGCCGTCGTGGCGGGCCTGACCATCACCGCGTCGGCGTCCTTCGCGCACGACATCTACGCGTCAGTTCTCAAGTCCCACAAGGTGACAGAGGAAGAGCAAGTGCGGGTCTCCCGGATCACGGCGGTGGTGCTCGGCGTGTTCGCGATCGGGCTCGGCATCCTGGCCAACGGTCAGAACGTGGCGTTCCTGGTGGCCCTGGCGTTCGCAGTGGCGGCCGCGGCCAACCTGCCCACGATCCTGTACTCGCTGTACTGGAAGCGGTTCAACACCCGCGGCGCGCTGTGGAGCATGTACGGCGGCCTGATCTCGACCATCGTGCTGATCGTGTTCTCCCCCGCCGTGTCGGGCAGCAAGACGGCGATGATCCCGGGTGCGGACTTCGCGTTCTTCCCGCTGGCCAACCCGGGCATCGTGTCCATCCCGCTGGCGTTCCTGCTCGGCATCATCGGGACGCTGAGTTCCCGGGATTCCGGTGACCCCGAACGCAACGCCGAGATGGAGGTGCGGTCACTGACCGGGGTGGGCGCCGAGAAGCCCGTCGCGCACTAGGCGGCGATCAACGCATCGACTCCGCGGCCGGCTTGCCCGACTGGCCTTGCAGCGCGGGCGGCAGGCTCGGCACGAAATGCCGTGCGGCGAAAGCACGGATCTCCTCGGCACTGTCGAGCGCCTCGACGCTCGGCAACAGCAGCACCATCGCGGCGTAGCGCAAGATGGTGTCGGCCAGGTCGTTGACGGCCTGCTCGCCGATCCGGTCGGCGAACCCGTCCGGGAAGATGACACGCAACGCCGCCGCCATCCGGCCGACCGCCGCGCCGTAGTGGCGCTGCATGAGTTCGATGACGAGCGCGGGTTCGTCGGTCATCATCCGGTTCAGGACGCGGTGCCGCCGGAACCGCAGGATCGACAGCGTGAACGCCTCGACATACAGATTCGACTGCGGCCCAGCCTCTTTCAGCTCGCGCGCGATGTCGTCGAACAGCACGACGTTCTCGCGCTCGACGACGGCGGCCACCAGCTCGTCGCGGTTCGCGAACCGCCGGTAGATGGTGGTGCGGCTGACGCCGGCCCGGCGCGCCACATCGTCGAGCGCGACGCGGCGGAAGCCGTGCTGCTCGAACTCGACGAGCGCGGCGTCGAGGATCGCGGCCGTCGCGTCAGCGGGCACGCGCGTAGCCCTGCTGCGCGAAGCTGTTGTACCGCACCGACATCGGCAACCGGTCCCACAGCCAGTTCACCGGCTTGGTGCGCCAGGCGGCGGCAAAAAGCTGGTAGGCGCGTTCCTGCCGGTCGGACCAGGGCAGCTCCAACAGGTCCCGCGCCCGCGGCGGGAGGCCGCCGGTGGTCAGGAACGCCGCGACGGGGTTGAACACCACCGCGATGACGCGCCACACCGCCGGGTTGACGCCCTTGGGCGCCGGGAAACCCTTGGTCACATAGCCGACGCCGTACCGGGCCGTCTTGTGCGGCACCGCAACGTCATTCAGCATCCGGTCCCAGTACTCCTCGAATTCGGCGTAGGTGGCCGGCATCGGCCGGTCGCTGACGCCGTAGCGGCGGTACCAGGTCTTGGACTCGAGGTAGATCTGCTCCTTCTCGGCATCGGTCAGCCGCTTGACGAAGGTGTCCGCGAAATAGAGCACCTGCTCGACGAACGTCGCGTGCGCCCAGTAGTAGGTCTCCGGGTCGAGCGCGTGGTAGCGGCTCCCGTCGGGCATGTCGCCTTTGATCTCGCGGTGGAAGTCGCGGACCTGGGTGCCAGCCCGAGAGCCGGAGCTGGCGTCGTCCGATTCATACACGGTGCGGAAGATCGGCGGCAGCGAGCGCTTGATCCGCGCCGAGGTGTCCACGAAGAACACCGAATGGTCCAGCACGCCCTGGCCGAGCTGGGCCAGCATGTTCTGCAGGACCGCCGGCCGCGGACCGATCAGGTACATCCGGTTGTCGCCGAAGTACTTCCACACCAGCGAGTCGGGCCCCAGTGGCAGCGCGTCAACGAGCTCGGACTGCTCCGCAAGTTCGGTCATGCGGAACAGTGTTACAAATTTTGCACTCTGTAACAACCCCTACTTGAGCTGCAGCCCTCGCCACAATCCCACTTCCCGCGAGCGGCCGTGTCTGCGGGCGACACGCCGCAAGTTGCGTACAAAAACGTCCCGCTCGGACCTGCCGAGCGGGACGTTCCTGTACATCGAATGCGCCATGCAGCAGCCGGCACGGCTCGCGGAATCTATTTGAGCGGCAACCCGGTGATCGCGCGGGACATCACGAGCCGCTGAATCTCGCTGGTGCCCTCGAAGATCGTGAAGATCTTGGCGTCGCGGTGCCACCGCTCCACCGGGTAGTCGCGGGTGTAGCCGTTGCCGCCCAGAATCTGGATGGCCTCGTCGGTCACGTAGACCGCGGTCTCGCTGGCGACGAGCTTCGCCATGGAGCCCTCGGCGTTCTCGAACGGCTGATTGTTGCGCGCCATCCAGCCGGCCCGCCACACCAGCAGCCGCGCCGCGTCGATCCGGCACTTCATGTCGGCCAGCTTGAACGCGACGGCCTGGAAGTCACCGATCTTGCGGCCGAACTGCTCGCGCTCCTGCGCGTATCCCAGCGCGTACTCGTACGCCGCGCGGGACACGCCCAGCGCCATGGCCCCGACGGTCGGCCGGGTCCGCTCGAACGTCTTCATCGCCACCTGACCCGCCGAGCTCTTGCCCTCGCGGGTGCGGGCCACCCGTTCCTCGAACTTCTCCCGGCCGCCGACGATCAGGCGGCCCGGCAGCCGGACGTCGTCGAGCACGACCTCGGCGGTGTGCGACGCCCGGATGCCGTGCTTCTTGAACTTCTGGCCCTGGCTGAAGCCTTTGGTGCCCGGCGGGATGATGAAGCTTGCCTGGCCGCGCGAACCGAGTTCCGGGTACACCGAGGCGACGACGATGTGCACGTTGGCGATGCCACCGTTGGAGGCCCAGGTCTTGGTGCCGTTGAGCACCCATTCGTCGGCCGCTTCGTCGTACCGCGCCCTGGTGATGATCGACGAAACATCCGATCCCGCACCGGGTTCCGACGAACAGAACGCGGCCAGCTTGGGCTCGTTGATGTCGCCGTACATCTGGGGCAGCCACTCGCCCAGCTGTTCCATGGTGCCGTTGGCCGCCAGCGACGCGGCGGCCAGGCCGGTTCCCATGATCGACATCGAAATTCCGGCGTCACCCCAGAACAATTCTTCGACCGCGACGGGCATACCGAGCCCGGTCTCCTCGGCAGTCTGGGCAGCAAAGAACTCCATGGAGTACAGGCCAACCTTGGCCGCCTCCTGCAGGATCGGCCACGGCGTCTCTTCGCGCTCGTCCCACTCCTGTGCGGCCGGACGGATCACGTCTGCAGCGAACTCGTGAACCCAGTCCCGGACCTGGCAGACGTCGGCAGACAGTTCCAGCGAAAAAGACATGGGCGACACACTACTTGGCGCGCCGCCACCTCGCGGTACCTACTACGGCGAGCACCCCGGCCAAGGCCGCCAGCAACAAGGACAGCGTGATGAGCGACGGGTCATAGAGCACCGACGTCTTCACCGGCTCGCCGGGAATCACCGGCGCGACGTCGGCGATCGACGACGCGGCCAGCCAACTCACCACGGAGCCGACGGCCGCCAGCACCGCGACCACGAGCGCACCGGCGGCCACGATCTTGTCGCGGCTCATTCGTCGTCGTCCTCGCCGAGTTCGCGCACGCCCAAGGCCTCCAACTGGGCCCGCAACCCGCGGTGACGACGCGCCCAGGCCTGCCCACTGCGCTCACCGGTCAGCTTGACGCCGATCCCGGTGCGGCCGCGCGGCACGCCCGTCAGCTCCCCGAACGCCCGGTACGACTGCCAGCGGGGCACGTCAGCGCCACGCGCCTCCGGGAACATCCCGACCATGTCCGCGACGCGGACCGACTCGGTGCCCTGCCGCAGGTACTCGGGCGTCAACTCCACCGAGGTGTGCAGCCGCGCCGCCTTGACCTGCAGCCCCAGGAACCCGGTGACGAGAACGAGGAACACCACCGGCACCAGCGGGTCCAACCGGTGCGCCGACCACAGCTGCATCGCCGCGATGGAGGCACCGGAGAACGGACCGAGCACCAGCCACCACCAGCTGGCACCGACCTCGTGGAACAGAATCTGCTCGGCGTCGGTGTCCGTGGGCGCGTCCGTCATGCATCGGCCTTTCCGTCGAACCAGGTCTGCGCCGCCGGCCGGGTGATCGAGACCGTACCGGCGATCAACGGCAGCAGCTGCGCCACCCCCAGCAGTGCGAGGAGGCCGACGACGATCACGATGGCCATCGACAACGCCACCGCGGCCCGGCGAAACCGGTTGTCCCCCGACCGGGCACGGCCCGCGGAAAAGGCCATGGCTGCGCCGGCGAGGGCGGTGATGGCGCCGAAGCCCAGGACCAGGCTCCGGTAGGCGGAGGGCACCTCGGCGGTGGCGGTCAGCATGCCGCCGACCATCAGCAGCACGGCGGCCACCACCCAGCACCAGAAAGCGACGGTGACGGCCTGTGGTCGGGCCGGCGAAGAGGACGTGGGCTCAGTCATATCCGGGCCAGCCTAGCCGTGCGGTTCCGCGCGAACAGCGGCGAGCGTCCCCAAATTGCACGCTTGTGGCGGCGTGTCGCGTACAGACGCGGCCGCCCGCGGGAGGTGTGGACCCGAGGGAGGTGTGGACCCGAGGGAGGGTCAGCGGACGAAGTAGGCGTTCGAATCCGGGCGGTGCAGGAGATACACGCCGCCGCCGATCAGCACGGTGCCGCCGATGCCGCACACCGCGTAGCCCAGGGCCGCGGCCGCGCCGTGGTAATTGGCGAACAGATTCGTGGTCAGGTAGAGGATCGTGGCCGCGGATCCGCCGGTGAGGATGCTGCGGGCCCAGCGGTAGCCCTGCCGAAGCAGCACCAGGAACGTGGCCACCAGGACCGCGATGATGAACAACATCAGACCGGACACCGCGTACGCATAGCCCGACACCTCGCGCTCGGGCGTCGTCAGCAGGTTGATGACGTAGCCGATCAGCGACAGCGGCAGCGCGGCCGTCCACAGCCAGAAACCGGTGACGACGTCCTGCGGCATCTCGCGCGGCTCGGGTGCGGGTCCGTCCGGCCCCTGACCCTGCCCCGGGCCCTGAAACGGCGGGTACTGCGGGTTGTAGGGGTGCTGCGGGTCGTGCGGGCTGAGTGGGTTCACCGCAGCCAGCCCGCGACGTCCGTCGCCCAGTACGTGAGCACGATGTCGGCACCGGCCCGACGAATGCTGAGCAGCGACTCCAGAACCGAGGCCCGCAGGTCGATCCAACCGTTGGCCGCGGCGGCGCTGATCATCGCGTACTCGCCCGAAATCTGGTACGCCGCAACGGGTACCGGTGACATCTCGGCAGCGGCGCGGACCACGTCCAGGTAGCTCATCGCCGGCTTGACCATCACCATGTCGGCGCCTTCGGCGAGGTCCAACTCGATCTCGCGCACCGCTTCGCGGGCGTTACCCGGATCCTGTTGGTAGGTACGGCGATCGCCCTGCAGGCTCGAACCCACGGCCTCGCGGAACGGGCCGTAGAACGCCGACGCGAACTTGGCCGCGTAGGCCAGGATCGCGACGTCGCTGTGCCCGGCGTGGTCCAGCCCGTCGCGGATGGCCGCCACCTGGCCGTCCATCATGCCGCTCGGGCTGACTACATGCGCGCCCGAATGCGCTTGCGCCACAGCAAGTTTGATGTACTGCTCGTTGGTCGCATCGTTGTCGACCCGGCCGTGCGCGTCCAAGACGCCACAGTGTCCGTGATCGGTGAACTCGTCCAGGCAGGTGTCGGCCATCAGCACCGTCGCATCGCCGAGGTCCGAATTCAGGTCGCGCAGTGCCACATTCAGGATGCCATCGGGGTTGACGCCCTCGGACCCGGTGGCGTCCTTGTCACCGTCGCACGGGACGCCGAACAGCATCAGTCCACCGACACCGGCCTCGACGGCTTCCGCCGCCGCGCGGCGCACCGAATCCCGGGTGTGCTGCACGACGCCGGGCATCGAGCTGATGGGACGCGGCTCGGCGAGCCCGTCGGCGACGAACATCGGCAGCACCAGATGCCGTGGCTCCAGCGAGGTTTCGGACACCAGACGCCGCAGCGCCGGGGTGGTACGGAGCCGCCGCGGCCGCTGTCGTGGGAAAGCCATACGCCGAGTTTAGCGGCGCCGGCTCTTCTTACGCGGCGGCGGCAACGCACCCTCGGCACGGAGCCGGGCGGCGTGCTCGGCCAGCGCCTCGACCAGCGGGCCGACGGCGGCGGTCTCCGGCTGCACGTCCACGCGCAGGCCGAATTCGGCTGCGGTTTCAGCGGTTTTCGGGCCGATGCAGGCGACGATGGTCCGGGCGTGCGGCTTGCCGGCGATGCCGACCAGGTTGCGCACCGTGGAGCTCGAGGTGAAGCAGACGGCGTCGAAACCACCGGTCTTGATCATCTCGCGGGTGTGCGCCGGCGGCGGTGCCGCCCGGACGGTCCGGTAGGCCGTGACGTCCTCGATCTCCCAGCCACGCTCGCGCAGGCCCTCGGCCAGCGTCTCGGTGGCGATGTCGGCGCGCGGCAGCAGCACCCGGTTCACCGGGTCGAAAATCTCGTCGTAGTCCGGGAATTCGTCCAGCAGGCCCAGCGACGACTGCTCACCGGCAGGCACCAGCTCGGGGTTGATGCCGAACGCGCGCACCTTGTCCGCGGTGGCCTGACCGACGCACGCGATCTTCACACCGGAGAACGCGCGGGCGTCGAGACCGAACTCGTTGAACTTCTCCCACACCGCACGCACCGCGTTGGTGGAGGTGAACACGACCCACTGGAAACGGCCGTCGACCAGCCCCTTGACCGCGCGCTCCATCTGGGCGGGGCTGCGCGGCGGCTCGACCGCGATGGTCGGCACCTCGATCGGCAGGGCGCCGTGGCCCACGAGACGATCGCTCATCTCGCCGGCCTGGTCCTTGGTCCGCGGCACCAGCACGGTCCAGCCGTACAGCGAGCGGCTCTCCCACCAGTTCAGCTTGGCCCGGTGCGCCACGGTCTTGCCGATGGTCACGACCAGCGGGCCCGCCAGCGGACCGACCGGCTCGGGGCCTACCGGCTTCTCCAGCACGGCCTTGTCCAGCAGCCCGGCCAGCGTGGTCTCGATGGACCGCTGCTGGCAGGTGGTGCCGTTGGCCGTCACGACACACGGGGTGTTGTCGGTGAGGCCGTATTCGATCAGGGTGCGGGCGGCGTCCGGCAGGTGCGACACCGTCGCGTGCAGGATCAGCGGCCCGGGGGCGGCGGCCAGCGCGGCCCAGTCGACGTCACCGCGGACGTCGGCCACGGTGTGCGACGAACCGACGGGCAGGCCCGCGTAGGTGGGCACCGCCGTCGACGACGGCAGGCCCGGCACCAGCTCGAAGTGCGCCGCGGTCTTGGCCAGGGCGTTCACCTCGGTGATGACGGAATCGACCGACAGCGGGTCGCCGGCGACCAGACGCACCACGTCGACACCGGTCTTCGCCTCGGCGAGGAGCAGCTTCGCCACCTCGGTGGGGTCGCCCAGCGCGGGGCGGACGTCGACGCCGTGCGGGAACGTCATCGAAGGCCCAGCGGGCGCGACGATCGAGCCTGCGGCAGCGTCGTCGGTCTTGGCATCGGCAGCCGGCTCGGCGTCGGCCGGGTGCGGCCCGGACGTCGGCGGCAGATCGGTTCCGATCAGCGCCAGCACCGCCTCGGGCACATCAGGGTCGGTGAAAACCAATGCCGCGTGCGCCAAAACGTTCCGCGCACGCGTCGTCAACAGGCCCGGGTCACCGGGGCCGGAACCGACAAAGGTGATGCGGCCGGGCTTGTGCTGTTTACGCACTCGGGTCGTCATCTCTCACTCCCGCTCTACAGTCCGCTGATCCAACACGTCACGCGCACCCAGGTCGAACAACTCCGCGGCCAGCGAGAGCCCCAGCTCCCGTGCCCGTTCGGGGGTCCCGATCCCGGACGCCCGGATCACGTCGGATCCGTCCAGCGCCGCCACGCAACCGCGCAACGACAGCTCTTCGAAGACTCGGCCGTCCTCGTCGATGGACTCGACCACTTCAGCGATCGCACCCACCGGCGCGGAACAACCCGCCTCCAGTTCGGCCAACAGGACTCGTTCGGCAGTGATCGCGGCGCGCGTGTCGGGATCGTCGAGCTTTCCCAGCAGCGTCGCCAGTTCGGTGTCCCCCACTCGGCACTCGACCGCGAGGGCGCCCTGCGCCGGCGCTGGCAACATCTGCACCGGCTCGAGGCTCTCGGTGACGGCGTCGAGCCGTCCGATACGGGCCAGACCCGCTCGGGCGACGACAACAGCGTCGAGATCACCACTACTTACCCTGTTCAACCTGGTATCTAGGTTGCCTCGTAGGGGGCGGATTTCCAAACCGAGACCCAGTGCTCTAAGCTGCGCCGCCCGTCGCGGGCTCGACGTGCCGATCACGGAGCCGGCCGGCAACTCCCCCAGCACCAATCCGTCGCGCGCCACCAAGGCGTCCCGCGGGTCTTCGCGCGGCGGCACGGCGGCGATGACGAAGCGCTCGTCGGGTGCGGTCGGCAAATCCTTGTACGAGTGCACCGCGACGTCGATGCGACCGTCGGCCATGGCGTGCCGCAGCTCGGCGGTGAACACACCGATGCCGATGTCTGCGACGGGCGCCTGCGACCGGTCGCCTTCGGTGCTGATGATGACCAGCTCCGCGGGTTGGCCGAGAGCTATCAGAGCGTCACGGACGGTGCCGGCCTGCGTGGTAGCCAGCAGGCTGCCCCTGGTGCCGATCCGGACAACGTTTTCGAGGGTAGTTACCAAGTGTGGTTACTCAGCCTTGTCGTGGTGGGAATGCGGCTCGCCTGCCGCCAAATCTGGTGCCACCAAGGGCAATTCGCCGGCGGACACCGCGTCGATGGCCTGCGGGTCCAGCTCGAACAGCTCGCGCAGCGCCTCGGCGTAGCTGTCACCGCCGGGCGCGCTGGCCAACTGCTTGACCCGCACCGTCGGCGCGTGCAGCAACTTGTCGACCACCCGGCGGACGGTCTTGGCGACCTCATCGCGGTGGGCGGCGTCGAGTGTCGGAACCCGGTTGTCGAGCCGCAACAACTCCGCTTCGACGACGTCGGCAGCACGCTGACGCAAGGCCGTGACGGTCGGCGTGACCTCGGCCATCCGCTGCCCGGCCAGGTAACTGGCGACCTCCGCAGCGACCATCGAGCGGGCCGCTTCGGCATCCGAGGCCGCGGCCCGGGCCGACGGTTCGCGCTGGATCCGGTCCATGTCGATCACGTGCACGCCGGGCAGGCCGGCAATCGCGCCGTCGACGTCGCGGGGCATGCCCAGGTCGCAGATCACCAGCTGGCGGTGCTCCGGCCGGTTCATCAGCCCGCGGTGCGCGTCGGCCAACGACACCACCGGACGCACCGCGCCGGTACACGCGACGACGACGTCGGCATTACCCAGCGCGACGGCGATGTCGTCCAGGGTGTGCGCGGCCGCCTCGACGCCCTGGGCCTTCAAGTTCTCGACCATGCGCTCGGCCCGCGGCAGGGAGCGGTTCACCACCTCGACGCGGGCGATCCCGGCGCGCGTCAGATGCGCGGCGGCCAGGGCACCCATGGAGCCGGCGCCGATCACGGCGGCCGTCAGCCCGGTCAGCGACGTCAGCTTGGCCTTGGCCATGTCGAGCGCCACCGACACCACCGAGGCGCCGGCAGCGTCGATCCCGGTCTCGGAATGCACCCGCTTACCGACCGACAGCGCGCGCTGCGACAGCTCGTGCAGGGTCCGGCCGACGGTCTGGTGGGCCTCGGCCGAGGTGTAGGCGCGGCGCACCTGCCCCAGCACCTGCGCCTCGCCGATGACGGCCGAGTCCAGGCCACTGGCGACGGCGAACAGATGCTCGACGGCCGCCTCGGCGTACCGCACGTAGGCGTATTTGGTGAGGTCCTGCAGGGACATGCCGGACCGCTCGGAGAGCACCGAGCCGATCACCGAGAGCCCGCCGTGGAAGGCGTCGACCACCGCGTACACCTCGACCCGGTTACAGGTGGAGAGCACCATGGCCTCGGTGACCAGAGAGGACTGCAGCAGCAGCTCGATGATCTTGGCCTGTTCGGCCTCGTCGGTGCTGAGCTGCTCGATCACGGAAACCGGCGCGCTGCGGTGTGAAACCCCGAACAGCAGGACGCTCACGGCCTCATCACCTCGTAGCACCTCCGTTGGGCAAGAAGGTTGCCCGGGCCTCTTCTGGCCGCAGGAACGCCTTCAAAGCTAGCCGCTCACCAGCCCGCCGACCAAATTTGCTATACGCACGCCGGGCCCCGGGGCACCCGCGCTGACCGGCCCGCTTCGCCCGGTCAACCTGCCAGGTCGGCCCGCAACTGCTCCTCGTCGACCTCCCAGTAGCTGTGCTCAACGCCATCGAGGAGCACCACGGGCAGGCGATCGCCGAATTCCGCGCGCAGGGCCGTGTCGCCCGCCGCCGCCAGGACATCGACGTCCGTGCTCGTCAGGACGAATCCGAGCTCGTCGCACAGCTCTGCTAGCTGAGCCGCCGCGCGCTCGCACATGCTGCAGCCGGCCCGGGTGAGCAACGTCACGCGGTGGCTGTTCCCTGATCGATCCACGCGCAACAGTATGGCGTGACCTAGTGTTGAACCGTGTCCGAATCCAGCCCCGTGACTGCCGACGAGCCCACGGGCACGCCCGTGCCCTCCGGAGCTGATGACGCCGCTGAACTCGATGCCGCCGAGCGTGATTCCGGAGCCGACGAACCGGCCGCCCCGGTGCTCCCACCGCCGCCCGATCTCACCGCGGCGGCGTTCTTCGACGTCGACAACACCCTGGTGCACGGCTCGTCGCTGGTGCACTTCGCCCGCGGCCTGGCCGCCCGCGACTACTTCAAATACTCGGACCTGGCCCGTTTCGCCTACGCGCAGGCCAAGTTTCAGGTCACCGGCAAGGAGAACAGCGACGACGTCGCCGCCGGCCGGCGCAAAGCGCTGTCCTTCATCGAGGGCCGGCAGACGGCGGAACTGGAAGCGCTCGGCGACGAGATCTACGACGAGATCATCGCCGACAAGATCTGGCAGGGCACCCGGGCGCTGGCGCAGATGCACCTCGACGCCGGCCAGCAGGTCTGGCTGGTCACCGCGACGCCCATGGAGCTGGCGCAGACCATCGCCCGCAAGCTGGGGCTGACCGGGGCGCTGGGCACCGTCGCCGAGTCGGTCGACGGCGTCTTCACCGGCCGGCTGGTCGGCGAGATCCTGCATGGGGTCGGCAAGGCGCACGCGGTCCGTCAGCTGGCCATCAGGGAGGGCCTGAACCTGCGCCGCTGCACCGCCTACTCGGACAGCTTCAACGACGTGCCGATGCTCTCGCTGGTCGGCACGGCCGTCGCGATCAACCCCGATGCCGCGCTGCGCGACGTCGCGCGCGAACGGGGCTGGGAAATCCGGGATTTCCGGACCGCCCGCAAGGCCGCCCGCATCGGCGTGCCCTCGGCGCTGGCCCTGGGCGCCGTCGGCGGGGCGCTGGCGGCCATGGCGTCGCGCAAGGGCAACTAGGGACGCGCGGCCGCCGCACCACGGGCGCAGCGCGCAGGTCAGCCACTCGAACGCTGATAGGCTCACGCGCCATGGGCATTGCGGACGACATCATCGGAACCCACTTCCGGTACCCGGATTACTTCGAGGTCGGCCGCGAGAAGGTCAAGGAATTCGCGCAGGCGGTCCAGGACGATCACCCGGCCCATTTCTCCGAGGAAGCGGCCGCCGAGTGCGGCTCGGACACCCTGATCGCGTCGCTGACGTTCATCGCCGTCGCGGGCCGGCGGGTCCAGCTCGAGCTGTTCAACCAGTTCGACGTGCCGATCAACCTGGAGCGCGTGCTGCACCGCGACCAGAAGCTGATCTTCCACCGCCCGATCAAGGTCGGCGACCGGCTGTGGTTCGACTCGTACCTGGACTCGGTGATCGAGTCGCACGGCACGGTGATCGCCGAGATTCGCGCCGAGGTCACCGACGACTCCGGTGAGCCGATCATGACGAGCATCGTCACGATGCTGGGTGAGGCCCAGAACGACGACGAAGCCGGCGAGGTCAGCGCGCAGATCGCCGCGGCCCGCGACGCCGCCATCGCGAAAATGGTTGCCGCGCAAAAGGGTTGAGCCCCTTACCGCGAGCGGCCGTGTTTGTACGGCGACACGCGGTGAACGCCGGGCAGTAGCGTGTCCCTCGCGCGCGACGAGCGGCCGCAAAATGCACGCGCAATGCGGCGTGTCTGCGTACAAACACGGCCGCTCGCGGTGAACTACAGGAACGTGCCGCGGCGGTTGGCCAGCAGCTGGTACAGCGTCTGCTGGATGGTGGCGCGCACCTGGTCGGTCAGCTCGAAGGTGATCATCGGGTCGTCGGCGGCGGACTCGTCGTAGTCGGCCGTCGAGATGGGCTCACCGAACTGGATGTACCACTTCGACGGCAGCGGCAGCAGGCCGATGGGCCCGGCGAGCGGGAACAGCGGCGTCAGCGGGAAGTACGGCAGCCCGAGCAGGCGGGCGAGCAGCTTCACGTCGCCGATCTTGGGGTAGATCTCCTCGGAGCCGACGATCGAGCACGGCACGATGGGCGCACCCGAGCGCAGCGCCGCCGAGACGAAGCCGCCGCGGCCGAACCGCTGCAGCTTGTACCGGTCCTTGAACGGCTTGCCGAGCCCCTTGTACCCCTCGGGGAACACGGCGGTCAGCTCGCCGGCCTCGAGCAGCCGGTGCGCGTCGGCGGTGCAGGCCATGGTGTGGCCGGCCTTGCGCGCCGCCTGTCCCACCACGGGCAGGTCGAAGACGAGGTCGGCGGCCAGCAGCCGCAGGTCCCGATGCTTCGGGTGTTTGTCGTGCACGGCGACCGACGTCATCAGTCCGTCGAACGGCAATACGCCCGCATGGTTTGCCACCACCAAAGCGGCGCCGTCATCGGGCAAATTCTCGATGCCGGATACCTCGACGCGGAACCACGAATTGAAAAGTGTTCGCAGCAACGGAAGAAAGACCGCATTGTTGAGATGCTGGTCGAAACCGAATTCGTCGACGCGGTAGTCGCCGGTCAGTCGCTTGCGGATGAAATCCGAAGCGGCACTTATACGTTGGGCCAGTTCGTTGGGCCCCTCGTCGGCGGCAGGGCCGGCCGCGGCAAACCGGTGCTGGTCGATCTCACGGACCACGGCAGCAATCTGCTCGGCCGATGCGCGGGTCCCGGGGTCGGTCAACAGCGAAGGATGTCGCAGCGTTGCATCCCGTTTCGACGCCCGACGTTGCGCGGCAGCGCGTGTCGAATTCGAATGGAGCGGAATGACTTTGGCTTTAGATTCGCCCGCCACGTCAATATCTCCCACCATCAAAAACTTGCGAAATCAGCGTCCCCACCGCTGCGCTGCGGCCACTGCACGACGCTCCACTGAGCCTACCCACCCCGGGTCGATAATGGGCGTCAGCGCGCGGCCTGAAACGTAATCGTCAAAAGCCTCCATGGTCGTCCACTTTGGGGTATAGCCGAGTTCCCTCGTCATCCGTGTGGTGTCCATGACCCGGCCGTAGCGCATGTAGTCGGACTGCTCGCGGTCCAGTTCGACGCCCGCGGTCGCCCGTCGCCACGCGTCGAGCACCCACATGGTGGGGCCGGCGAGCGGCAAACCGATGCGGCCGGACCGGCGTATGGCCTGGCTCATCAGGATGATGCCCGGCGCCCCGATGTTGAAGGTGCCGGCCCGTCCGACCAGGGTGGCGCGTTCCAGCGCCCCGAGGGCGTCCTGCTCGTGCAGCAGTTGCAGCCGGGCGTCGTGCCCGAACGCGGTCGGCACCAAGGGACCTGCCAGGTACCGCGACAGCGCGGTGTCCATGGCCGGACCGATCATGTTGGCCAGGCGCAGGATCGTCACCGCGATGTCGGGCCGCCGCCGCGCGAGACCGCGGGCGTAGCCCTCGATGTCGATGCTGTCCCGGGCGAAGCCCTCCCCCGGTGGGCGGCGGGCGCTGCTGTCCTCGGTGAACATCACCGGATCACGCGAGCTGGACCCGTAGATCTCCGATGTCGACTTGAGGATCACCCGACGGACCGAAGGTGCCTTCTGACAGGCCGCGAACAACTGCATCGCGCCCATGACGTTGAGCTCTTTGAGCGCGGCACGACCGGATTGCGGCACGTAGGACGCCGCCGCCGCGTGGACGACGGTGTCGACGTTGCCGTTCCGGATCACCTTGGCGATGAACGGGTTGCGGATGTCCGCGCGGACGAACTCCGCGCGGCCCATACGCCGCAACATGTCCTTGCTCGGCGTGATCGCGTCGACCGCGATCACATGCTCGATGAGCTGGTTCTGAGCGAGTCTGGCTGTCAGATATCCGCCCAGGAACCGGCACGCCCCGGTGACCAGCACCACCTTGGGGTGGTGCAGGGTCTCGGGGATGTCCGGGCCGGAATCGCTTCCGCCCGGCGCTGTGGGCCGGCTTCCGGGGCGTCCGTCGGCATCCATTTGGTCAGCCTAGTGGGCGACGCAAACGAGCGCTGAGAACTACTTACCGAGTTTTCTGCGCTGAACCCGGGTGCGACGAAGCAGCTTGCGGTGCTTCTTCTTCGACATGCGCTTACGCCGCTTCTTGATGACTGAACCCATAGACTTTGAAGTCTCCGCTACTAGACGTCGATCCGTGAAGATCGGTGTGAAACCAACCCCGCCACTTTACCCGGCCGGGTTTCCCGCCACGAAAACGCCTGCTGGATACGCCCACTCATCAGTGATTTGAGCGCGCCCCGGCCGTGCTGGCCCAGACGGCTCACGCCGAAGTCGCGGAGTCGGTGCTGCGCACCTGAGGTGCGCAGCACTCAGCCGAGCCCGCGGAGACTAACCCGCGTCGTGGTACGACGACTCGAGCAGGTCGTGCACGGCCTTGGCGTGCACCCGAAATGAGCGGCCGACACGCACCGCGGGCAACTCCCCGTTGTGCACCAGCCGGTATACCGTCATCTTGCTGACCCGCATAAGGCTCGCAACCTCGGCAACAGTCAGGAACTGCGTTCGTGGCTGATCGCCACCGTCACGCGCCGATGGCCCGTTCATAGACGTCATCGCAACCCAATCAATCAGGCACGGCCAGCTCCAGCGGCTTCCCCTCCGCTGGCACCAACGCGTGCTTACGAGAAGGAGAATAGCGTGGCCAATGTGGTTATTGCGACGGGTGTGGGGTAATCAATCTGAAATCTTAGAACTACTCAGATGTAATTCTTAGCTGCTCAGACCGTGTTTTTGCGGCTTCGACGGCATTTGCGACAGCAGACCGCAGCCCACCACGTTCGAGTTCCCGCAGACCAGCGGCGGTAGTGCCCCCCGGAGAGGTCACCGAAGCCCGCAATGCCGCGGCGCTGGTGTCCAGCGGACCGACCGTGGAACCAGACCCGGATTGGGTCATGCGATCGAGCAACATGGCCGCCGCACCGGCCATCGTCTGGGCCGCCAGCTCGGTTGCCACGGGCCGTGGGAGGCCTGCCGCGACACCCGCGTCGACGACCGCCTCGACCATCAGGAAGAAGTACGCAGGGCCCGAACCGGACACCGCGGTGACCGCGTCCATCTGCTTCTCGGGCACCGTCAGCACCGCGCCGACGGCCGAGAAGATCTCCGACACCTCGGCCAGTTGCGCGTCGGTCGCGTACCGGCCCCGTGACAGCGCGGTGATGCCCGCACCGACCAGCATGGGCGTATTCGGCATGACCCGCACCACCGGCGAGCCGGCCGGCAGCTTGGCCTCGTAGAAGGCCGTGGGGACGCCCGCGGCCACCGACACCACGACCTGCTCGACGCTGCTGCTGTCGGCGTCCGCGGCAGCGTCGGCCAGCGTCTCGACGACGCCCTCGACGGCGTCGGGCTTGACCGCCACGATCACGTAGGCCGCGTTCTCGACAGCGTCCGCGACATCGGTGACCCGGACGGAGTACGTCTCGGCGAGCTGCGCGGCGCGCGCCGGATTGGCCTCGGCGACCACCAGATCCTTGACCTGTCGCCCGGACTGCAACAGCCCCGCCAGCAGGGCTTCGCCGATATTTCCGCCACCGATGATCGCAATTCTCGCCACGGGAGACAGCATGCCAGGACGGTGCGGGGTCAGCGCAGCAGGTGCCGCCGCGCGAATTCGAGCGACTCGACGAGCAGCGCCTCACGCTCGGCGTTGTTGCGTGCCGCCGATGTGGTGACCTCCAGGATCACGTGTCCGGCGAACTCCCCGGCGGCCAGCATCTGGCAGATCTGCACCGTCGGCTGGCTGCCGCGCCCGGGCACGAGATGTTCGTCGGTGGACGCGCCGTTGCCGTCACACAGATGCAGGTGCACCAGCCCCTTGCCCATGCGCCGCGCCATGTCGACGGCATCGGTGCCGGCCGTCGCCGAATGCGACAGGTCCAGCGTGTAGTGGGCGTGATTGCCGTCCAGCGGGTCGTAGGACGGCGCGAACGCCGAGATCCCCGGTCCCGGGTTCCCGCCACGCTTACGCATCCGCTCGATCGACGGCTGGCCGGTGCCGAAGAACCGGTCGGTGCGGAACGGGAACATGTTCTCGACGGCAACCAGCACGTCGCTCGATGCCTCGAGCTCGGCGACCTGATCGGAGAAGCCTTCGGCATAGCGGCGCTGCCACCGGAACGGCGGATGCACGACGACCGTCTGCGCACCCAGCTGCTCGGCGGCCCGCACGCTGCGTTCCAGCTTCGGGATCGGATTGGAGCCCCACACGCGCTGCGAGATCAGCAGGCATGGCGCGTGGACACTGAGCACGGGGACGCCCCACCGTTGCGACATCCGCTCGATCGCGTCGATGTCCTGGCTCACCGGCTCGGCCCACACCATCAGCTCGACACCGTCGTAGCCGAGGCGGGCGGCGTACTCGAAGGCAGCCTCGGTCCGCAAGGGATAGACCGACGCGGTGGACAGACCTACCTTGATGGCGGGACGCACAGGCCTCCGGTTCAGGCTGAGTAGAGCAGTGCCAGGGGTCCGAACGTGACAAGACCGCCGACCAGAATCGCGATCAGCGTACTGGCCAGATCATGATCCTTCCGGATCACCCGAATGCCGGCGACCAGGCCGAGGATCACCAGCATCGACAGCATCAGCGCCACGATCTGGTTCCAGCGCCACAGCTGGTCGAACGCGAAGAACATGCCGGCGCCGAACGCCACGGCCAGCAAGCTCTGCCCGACGACCCACGCGCCGCGCTTCAGGCCGGAACCGGACTCTTCGTCGTCCTCGTGGTCGGCTTCGTCGTGGTCGACGTCCTCGTCGCGCACGTCGGGGTCGGCGACCAGCTCTTCCCGCCGGGTGTCCTCGTCGGCCGCGAAGCCGCCGAACAGGGCGTCGTAGCGCTCGGCGCGGCCATTGCGCGACGGCTCACGCGGCGCCTCCGGAGCGGCTTCCGGCGCCACGGTGTCCTCGGCGTCCTCGGCGTCCTCCACGACGCGGACGGCGCCGGTGTCGAGCTTGGCGACGGGCTCGGCGTCCGTGAGCGAGAGCAGGTCGTCGTCGATGTCCGCGTCGGCCGGCGGCAGGTCCTCGTCGACCGGGTCGGGGCTCATCTCCTCGGCGCCGCGGACCGGCTTGAACGACCACCGGAAGGCGGGCTTGCGCGACGGCGCCACGAACTCCACCGGGTCGGCCTCGGCGTCGCGGCGGCGCAGGTGGTCCTCGTAGTCGTCGACCGCCGCGGTGTCCGGTGCGGGGGCGACAAGGTCGGTGTGCAGCATCTCGTCGACGACGTAGTGGGCCCCGGTGTCGTCGGGCTCCATCTCGTCGGCTGCCGACGGCGTCTCGTCCTCGACGGCGACGGCCGGCTCGTCGACGGCGGCCTCCGCTTCCGGCTCGGCGACGGGCTCGGGTTCGGGTTCGGCGACAGGCTCGGGAGCCGCTTCCTCCGTAGCCGGGGCCTCAGGGGCCTCAGCCGGCTCTGCGTGCGGCGTCTCCGGCCGGATGATCGGGATTTCGCCGGTCAGTTCGGCGACGGTCACCGCGTCGCTGTTCCCCCGCCGCCGGCGCCGGCGGCCACCGACCGGCGGCGCACCGATGGTGCCGTTCTTGGCCAGCAGCTCGGCGACCGAGATCGGTCGCGTCGCCGAGAAGTCGTCTGAATCTGTCATCGTGTCTCGCCTTTGGCGGGAGCCAATCCCGCGAACGTTTCGACCAAGTCGGTTCCATCGGCTTCACTGTCGAGTTTCCGCAGGATCACACCCTCCCGCAATGCCCACGGGCAGATGTCCACGGAGTCCAGCGACAGCGCTCGCATGGTCGCCTCGGCCACCAACGCACCGGCCACGATCTGTGGCGCGCGGTCGGCACTCACCCCCTCCAGTTCGGCTCTATCGGCGGTGGTCATCCTAGAGATGAAAGATATGAGCTGTCTGAGGCCGGCGGCGGTCAACGTGCGCTTCACGCGCGGTCCCGCGCCCGACGGCGCCGCACCGGTGAGCCGCGCCAGCGACCGGAACGTCTTCGACGTCGCGACCGCGAGCTCCGGCGTACCGGCCGCCAGCACCTTGGCCGCCGAGGCGGAAATCTCGTTGTCGAGCCAGTCACGCAGCACCGCCACGCGCCGCCGCCCGGGCGGATCCTCCTGCAGCCATTCGCGCGTCAAACGGCCCGCACCCAGCGGCATCGACAGTGCGACGTCGGGTTCTTCGTCGATGCCGCCCGAGAGCTCGAGCGATCCGCCACCGATGTCGAGGTTGATGATGCGGCCCGCGCTCCAGCCGTACCAGCGGCGCACGGCCAGGAAGGTGAGCCGCGATTCGTCGACCCCGGACAGGACCTGCAGCTGGACGCCGGTCTCGGCCCGCACCCGCGCCAGGACCGCCTCGGAGTTGGTCGCGTCCCGGACCGCAGATGTGGCGAACGCCATAAACTCCGCGCACCCCGAGCTGGTGGCGATCTTGGCGAACTCGTCGACGGTCGCGACGAGGCTGTCGGCACCCTTGCGGGTCAATTTGCCGGTGTCGTCGATCGCCTCGGCAAGGCGCAGCGAGGCCTTGGTCGAACTCATCGGTGTCGGGTGCCCGCCGCGGCGCGCGTCGACCACCAACAGATGAACGGTGTTACTGCCCACGTCGAGGACGCCCAATCGCACGGAAACCACGGTAACGGGTCTACGGTTGCGTGCTGTGACCGCATCGCAGAAGAGTGCCGGCGAGCCTTCGAAGCCCGGTTCCCACGAGGTGGGGCTGGACTTTGCCCGCGAGTGGGTGGAGTTCTTCGACCCCGACAATCCGGAGCATCTGATCGCCGCGGACATGACGTGGCTGCTGTCGAAATGGACCTGCGTCTTCGGGACGCCCGCGTGCCAGGGCACCGTCGAGGGCCGGCCCGACGACGGCTGCTGCAGCCACGGCGCCTTCATGGCCGATGACGACGACGTCGCGCAGCTCGAGGAGTCGGTCAAGCTGCTGACCGACGAGGACTGGCAATTCCGGGAGAAGGGCCTGGGCCGCAAGGGCTACCTCGAGATGGACGAATACGACGACAAGCCCAACCTGCGGACCCGCAAATACAAGGGCGCGTGCATCTTCCTGAACCGGCCGGGTTTCGCCGGCGGCATCGGCTGCGCACTGCACAGCAAGGCCCTCAAGCTCGGCGTCGAGCCGCTGACCATGAAACCCGAGGTCTGCTGGCAGCTGCCGATCCGTCGCACGCAGGACTGGGTGACGCGGCCGGACGGCACCGAGATCCTGCGGACCGTCGTCACCGAATACGACCGGCGCGGCTGGGGCGAGGGCGGCCACGACCTGGTCTGGTACTGCACGGGCGACCCGGCCGCGCACGTCGGCGCCCGGCCCGTGTGGGAGTCCTACGGGCCCGAACTGACCGAACTGCTCGGCGCGAAGGTGTACGCCGAGCTGGCGGCCCTGTGCAAGCGGCGGGCCGGGCTGGGGCTCATCGCCGTGCACCCGGCCACTGCGGCGGCAGAGAAGTAACCGCGAGGACTGGCGCGGGGAGCTAGCCCTCCAGCTTGTAACCCAACCCGCGGACGGTGACGAGGTGCACCGGGTTGGCCGGGTCGGCCTCGATCTTGGACCGCAGCCGCTTCACGTGGACGTCGAGGGTCTTGGTGTCGCCGACGTAGTCGGCGCCCCAGACCCGGTCGATCAACTGGCCGCGCGTCAGCACCCGCCCGCTGTTGCGCATCAGGTACTCGAGCAGGTCGAACTCCTTGAGCGGCAGCGTGATGGCGTCGCCGTTGACGGACACGATGTGCCGCTCGACGTCCATGCGGACCGGCCCGGCCTCCAGCACGCCGTCGGCGCCGACGGTGTCGTCGGACTCACCACCGCGGCGCAGCACGGCGCGGATGCGGGCGATGAGCTCGCGGGCCGAGTACGGCTTGGTGACGTAGTCGTCGGCGCCGAGTTCCAGGCCGACGACCTTGTCGATCTCACTGTCCCGCGCGGTCACCATGATGACCGGCACGCCGGACCGCGAGCGCAGCTGCTTACAGACGTCGGTGCCGCTCATACCGGGCAGCATCAGGTCCAGGAGCACGATGTCGGCCCCGGCCCGGTCGAACTCGGCCAACGCCGACGGACCATCGGTCACGACGGTGGCCTCGAAACCTTCCTTGCGCAACAGGAACGCCAAGGGATCGGCCAGGGACTCCTCGTCCTCCACGATCAGCACACTGGTCATTGGTTCGGTCGCCCTCCTTGTGATGGCAATGAGTGGTCGTCTCCCTCGTCGACATCCACGTCGTCCGAGTCGAGATAGGCCGGAATCGACAACGTGAACGTCGACCCGGTTCCCGGCTGACTCCACAGCCGGATGGTTCCGTTGTGGTTGGCCGCAACGTGTTTGACGATGGCCAACCCCAGCCCGGTGCCGCCGGTGGCCCGGGACCGCGCCTTGTCGACGCGGAAGAATCGTTCGAAAACCCGTTCCTGGTCAGCCTTTTCGATACCGATGCCACGGTCGGTCACCGCGATCTCGACATTGTCGCCGTAGCGGCGCCGGCTGATCGATACCTGGGAACCCTTGGGCGAGTACGAGATTGCGTTGGACACCAGATTCGCGAGCGCCGTCGCCAGCAGCGTCTCACTACCCAGCACCTGGTAACCGCGGGGCGCGTCGGTGGTGATCGCGATATCGGCGTTGTCGGCGGCCACCTTGTGCCGGGAAACCACCTCGGCGACAACGGAATCCACGTCGACCGCGTCGAGGTGCGGCAGCGGCTCGGCGCCCTGCAAGCGGGACAGCTCGATCAGTTCACCGACCATGTTGGCCAGCCGGTTGGACTCGGTGACGATCTTCTCGGCGAACCGGTTGACCATGTCCTGGTCCTCCGACGACGCCAGCAGCGCCTCGGCCAGCAGGCCCATGGCACCGACCGGCGTCTTGAGCTCATGACTGACATTGGCGACGAAGTCGCGGCGACTGGCCTCCATGCGGGCCTGTTCGGACTGATCGTTGACGTAGACCACCGCGAAGCGGCCGTCCTCTTCCGTCAGCTGCCGCGCCAGACCCCGCACTGCCAGCCGGGACCGGCCGGGGTTGGCCCGTTTGGCCGGCGACAGGTCGAACTCGACGTCCTCGCCGGTGGCGAGGGTCCGCTGCGCGGCCTCCCACGCCCGGTCGTCCAGCAGCCGGTCCCGCACCAGACCGAGGTCCTTGGCCAGGCCGTTGGTGTAGACGACGTCGCGGTAGGTGTCGACGACCGCCATGCCCAGTGGGGACATGGACACGATGTGCGCGAACATCTCGGACACCGTGAGGCCGGACTGCTCGGCGGCGCGGCGCTCGCGGCGCTCGTTCAGCCGCGGCACCCACCGCATGCCGATCGCGATGCCCAGGGCCAACGCGAGCAGCGCCGTGGCGGCCACCAGAGGCAGCGCGTACGACAAGCTCACGGGCAAATCGTACGCATCAGATGAACGCCATCCCAGCAGCGAGCGGCCGGATCGGTACAAGTCACACGTACAAATCCAGGTGTTTCACTGGTGTTAACCGCTGTTCACCAGCTGTTCGCGGCGTCAGTGCTGTTTGGCGCCCTGCGCGGCGACCGCGGCGGCTCCCGCGGCGGCTGCCTCGGGGTCCAGGTATTCGCCACCGGGCACCGTCGGCTTCAGATTTTCGTCCAGTTCGTACCGCAGCGGGATGCCCGTCGGGATGTTCAGGCCGGTGATCTCGTCGTCGGACATGCCGTCCAGGTACTTCACCAGCGCGCGCAGCGAGTTGCCGTGTGCCGCGATCAGCACGGTCTTGCCGGCCTTGAGGTCGGCCGCGATGGTCTGCTCGAAGTAGGGCACGAACCGCTTGACGACGTCGGCGAGGCATTCGGTCAGCGGCGCGTCGATGCCGGCGTACCGCGGGTCGCCGTCCTGGCTGTAGGTGCTGCCCTTCTCGATCGGGGGCGGCGGGGTGTCGTAGCTGCGGCGCCACGACATGAACTGGTCCTGGCCGTACTTGGCCAGCGTCTCGGCCTTGTCGAGGCCCTGCAGCGCGCCGTAGTGCCGCTCGTTGAGGCGCCAGTCGCGGTGCACGGGAATCCAGTGCCGGTCGGCGGCGTCCAAAGCCAGGTTGGCGGTGGTGATCGCGCGGCGCAGCAGCGACGTGTACAGCACGTCCGGCAGCACACCCTGCTCGACCAGCAGCTTTCCGCCTCGGACGGCCTCGGCCCGGCCCTTGTCGGTGAGGTCGACGTCGACCCAACCGGTGAACAGGTTCTTCTCGTTCCACTGGCTCTCGCCGTGACGCAGCAGGATCAAGGTCGGCATGGCCTGCATCTTCTCACGTGCGGTTTTTTGGGGGGCGCTCTGGCTAGCCCACCGCCGAGAGTGGGCGATGTGACCGACAAATCGGCGGTACTGCGGCCATTTCGCCCACCTTCGGTGGCACGGACAGCTCAGATCGCGCAACCCGCCGCCCGGAGCCGAGTTCTGACACGGGCGACTACGGCGTCCGGCCGCCGCAACATCACGGCACTGACCCTGATCACCGTCCAGCCCAGTGACTCCAGAATCGCGATGCGCTCGATATCCCAGGCCCGCTGGCGCGCATCGGCCCAGTGCTGAACACCGTCGTACTCGACAATCACCTTCCACTGCCGCCAGCCCATGTCCACGCGGATGTGCGCGGCGCCGTACTCATCGAAGAACTCGATCTGCGTTTCGGGCGCCGGTAAGCCACCCGCGATCAGCGCTAACCGCAGCCGGGTTTCCTGAGGCGACTCAGCTCCGCCGTCAGTCAGATTCAGCGCCTTCGTCAGCTGACGGATGCCGCGCATACCCGTTCGGTTGAGCGCGAGCCTCTCTACCTCGATGATGTCCAGCTTGGTCGCGTTCAGCAGCGCATCCAGAATCGGCACAGAGCGGGCCTCGGGCAACAGCCTGCCGATGTCGAACGCCGTCCGAGCCGGCGTGGTGACGCGCATGCCGCGCCTGATGCAGATGTCGTCCGAGGCCAACTGGTACGAGTGAATCGTCAGCCCGGGCGGGCCGTGTTTCTCCTGACGCACAATGACGGCCGGCGCATCGACATCCAGCCATTTGGTGCCGTGGACCGCCGCTGCCGACACCCCTGCCAACACCGCGTCGGGCCCAGCGAACAGCCAGGCCGCGCGAGCCTTGAGCTCCGCGGTCACCGCGACGTCATTGGGCACGTAGACGTTACGGAAGATCGCACGGTTCCGAGTGAGCAGTTGATGCTTGGTGAGCTCACCCGCCCGGACCGCCGCACGGCCTAAAAATGGTTCGGTCATGATTCGAGCGTTGGCGCGACCACCGACAAGCCAGGCCACGAAACCGAGGGTTATCCACAGGCCAGTGCTACCCAAATCGCACCGAAAGTGGGCAAAATGACTGCTAAATCGCCGATCGTGCGGTCATTTCGCCCGCTTTCGGCGCTGAACCCCTACTCCGGCCGCAGGTGCTCGAACGCCTTGAGGTTCTTCAGCGACTCCCCGCGGGACAGCCGCCACTTCCACTCTTTCTCGATCGACGAGCGGAACCCCAGCTCGAGCAGGGTGTTGAAGTCGAAGTCGACGGCCTCGATGACCTGGCCCATCAGCCGGTCGATCTCGTCTGGGGTCACCGCATGCAGCGCCATCCGGCCCACCAAATAGATGTCGCCGATGTTGTCCAGCGTGTAGGCCATGCCGTACAGCCGCCGATTGCGGCGCAGCAGGTACTTGTAGACGCCCTCGAAGTTCTCGTCGGGCTTGCGGCAGACGAATGCCTCCAGGCGCACGCCGTGCTCGCCCACGCTGAGCAGCGTGTTGGTGGTCAGCCGGCGCTCACCGGGCAGCGCCACGACGATGCCGGGCCGGCCGTGCACTCCCCCGTCGTGGTGGGAGAAGTCGAGTTCGTGTGCGCGCAGGGTCTCTTCGATCAACTGGGTGACGGTGGCGGCAGTCGTCATGCGCGCACGCCCCGACGAATCAGGAACCGGCGGCTGCGGCGGGCCGCCGAATCACGCCGGGGGCGACGGCCGCGGTAGTCGGCGATGGCCCGCGTGTAACCGGCCAGCAGCGCGTCCACGGTGTGGGCCCACGAGAACGTCGCAGCGTGCTGTAAAGCGCCGTCGCGCAGGGATTCCGGACCCATTTCCAGCGTCCGCCCGATGGCGTTGGCCCAGTCGACCGGATCGTGGCCTTGCACCAGCACGCCGCTCACGCCGTCGCGCACCGCGACAGGTAGCCCGCCGACAGCGGCGGCCACCACTGGCGTCCCGCAGGCCTGCGCCTCGACCGCGACGAGGCCGAACGACTCCGAATAGCTCGGCACCGCAACGAGATCCGCGGCACGGTAGACATTGACCAGCTGGTCACGGGACTGCGGCGGCAGGAATGTCACACGGTCGGTGATACCCAGCTCGTCGGCGAGGGAAACCAGGCCGTCGGGTACGGCCAGGCCACTGCCCGACGGACCGCCGGCGACCACGACGCGCACGTCGGGCAGCTTGGCCGCCGCGCGCAACAGCACGTCGGGCGCCTTCAGCGGCTGGATGCGGCCGACGAAGGCGACCACCTGTTCGTGGGGCGAAAGCCCCAGTGCCGCACGGGCTTCGGCCTTGTCGCCGGGCGTGAAGGTCGTCAGGTCGACACCCGGATAGGCCACGTCGATGCGGGCCGGGTCCGCGTGGTGCAGCGAAACCAGTTGCTGCGCTTCGTCTTCGGTGTTGACGATGAGCCGGTCGGCGGCGTCGACCACCTGCTGCTCACCGACCGCGCGCAGCGCCGGCTCCGGGGTATCGCCTTCCGCCAGCGACAGGTTCTTCACCGCGGCCCACGTGTGCGCGGTGTGCACCAAGGGCACGGCCCAGCGGTCCGAGGCCAGCCAGCCCACCTGCCCCGACAGCCAGTAGTGCGAATGCACGATGTCGTAGTAGCCCGGCTCATGGTTGGCCTCGACGCGCAGCACACCCGCCGTGAAAGCGCACAGCTGCGTCGGCAGGTCGTACTTGTCCAGGCCTTCGAACGGGCCGGCGACGATGTTGCGCACCAGGACGCCGGGGGCCACCCGGACGACCGGGGCGTCGGTCGACGACGTGGCGCGGGTGAAGATTTCCACCTCGACGCCGCGGCGCGCCAACTCGAGGGCGCTTTGCAGGACGTAGACGTTCATGCCGCCGGCATCGCCGGTGCCCGGTTGGGCCAGCGGCGAGGTATGGACCGACAGGACGGCGACACGCACGCCCTCCATCCTTACACCGTCGCTTCGGGCGCCCGCCGTCCGGTGGTCCGAGCTGGGCATTTTGGGGACGCTCGACGCCCGCGAGCGGCCGTGGAATGCACGCCTGACACGGAGTGTCGGCGTGCAGACACGGCCGCTCGCGGGAAGTACCCCAGGCCGGGACGGTGGGCACCTAGAGCATGTTGGTGGCGGTGCGGCGGGCGACGGCCATGACGGTGATCATGGGGTTCACGCCGGAACAGGTCGGCATGGCGCTGGCGTCGGCGATCCACACGCCGGGGGTGTCGTGCAGCTCGCCGGACGGCTTGGCGACCGAGGTCTGCGGGTCGGCACCCATCCGCGCGCTGCTCATCTGGTGGGCGCTGAACACCGGGGTGCCGCCGGGGCCGATCGGCAGCTCGTTGACCTTCGCGATGAACGCCTCCAGGTCCTCGCCGCGCTGCCACGGCGCGAACGGCTGGCCCGCCGCGTAAATCTGCTGCGCGCCCGCGGCCGCGTGCATCCGGATGGACGTCTCGATGCCCTCCCGGAAATGGCGGCGGTCGAGCTCGTCGGTGAACGGGTACCAGTGCACCGCCTCCCCGTCGGCGTCGATGGTGACGCTGCCGTTGCCGCGGTCCTTGACCAGGACGACCCAGTCGGCGCGGTTCTGGTACTGCCGGGCGAGTTCCTTGTGCTGTGCGCCCGACAGCCACGGGACGGTGGCGGTGAACAGCCCGGGCAGGTGCTGCACGCACTCGATGAGGTAGCCGTGCCCGTCGTGGACTTCGGCGAATTCGTTCATCACGCCGGCCATGGCGGGGCCCGACCACGGCTCCTGGCGGTCGTCGTAGATGCCGCTGACCAGGGTTGCCGGGTGCAACCGCAGGCCGGTGCCGACCGCGGGGCCGCCGATGCCCGAACGCAACAGCAGCGCCGGGGTCTCCAGGCTGCCCGCGGCCGCGACGACCTGCGGGGCGTTGATCAGCACGCGGTGCGCGGTGCCGGTGACCGGGTCGGTGTACGTCGCCTCGACACCCGCGGCCACTCCGTCGCGCGTGACGATCCGGTGGGCCCGGGTGTCGGGCAGCAACTGGGCGCCGGCGTCGGAGGCGTCCTGCAGGAACGTCTTCATGGTGCCCTGCTTGGCGCCTGTCTGGTCACCCATGCCGCTGTAGCCGACCAGCGCCGGGTCGAAGCGTTCCGGGTCGATGTTGAGCTGCGCGACGCCGTACGAATAGTCCAGTGCCGCAGCGCCTTCCGACAGGCGTTGGTGCGGTTCGTTCTGGACGGCGACCTTGTCGCAGCAGCCGATACGCTCGAACACCGCGGCCAGGTGCTCGTCGAACGACGGGCCGGTGACATCCGTCAGCCCGTACTCCTCGGCCCACGTCTTGCGGACCGTGGCCGGCGTCAGCAGCGAGTTGGACCAGTTGACGGTGCTGCCGCCACCGACCGTCGACCCGGCGGCGATCGAGACCATGCCGTCGGCGCTCGGGAAGAAGCCGCCGCGCAGGAACAGGTTGTGATAGGCGACGGGCTCGAGCTGCACGAAGTCCGATTCGTTGCGGTAGCCGCCGGCTTCCAGGACGATGACGCGCTTGCCCGCTGCGGCCAACACCGCAGCGGCAACGCCGCCACCCGACCCGGATCCGACGATGACGACGTCCGCGTCGAGCGTCGTATCCGCCGACGGGGTGATGACCGACAGCGTCTTCGGCGTCTGCGGCGGCTGTTGCGCGGGGCCGGGGTACCCCATGCCCGCCCACAACGGGTTTCCGTTCTCGCCGCCGGGCAGGCTGTAGGAGAACAGCACCGACAGCGTGTACAGGGCCGTCATGGCCGCGGTGGTCTCGGGCGAGATGCGCGACAGGTTGCCGACGATGACCTCGCGCACATTCAGCGGCTGGTTGTTGAGGCCGACCAGCTCGGCGGTGTCCAGCAGCTGCTGCAGGCCGGCGAACTTCTCGGCGGGCAGCTTGGCGATCAGGTACTGCTCGAGCACGGCGTCGGTGCCCAGGTCACTGCCTTTGGTGGCGAAGAATCCGGTGGGGTCGTCGTCGCGCCGCACCGCGGCGACGTAGGTGTCGACGATGGACTTCAGGGTCGCGCGCTGTTTGGTGGTGAATGCGTTGGCCATGGGAGTTGCTTTCGAAAGTTGTTGGGGAGAGGGAAGTTTCAGGGCAGCTGCAGGGACTTGGTCTCGAGGAATTCCTCCAGGCCCCACTTGCCGAATTCGCGCCCGTTGCCGGACTGGCCGTAGCCGCCGAACGGGGCGTGGATGTTGAAGGCACCGTCGTTGATCTGCACCTGGCCGGACCGCAGCCGGCGGGCCACGGCGATCGCGCGCTCCCGGTCCGCCGAGTACACGCCGGCGTTGAGCCCGTAGATGCTGTCGTTGGCGAGGCGGACGGCTTCCTCCTCGTCGTCGTAGGCCTGGATGACGAGCACGGGCCCGAAGATCTCCTCGCGCACGATGGCCATGTCGGGTGTGCAGTCCGAGAACACCGTCGGCCGGACGTAGAAACCGCGGTCGAGGCCGTCGGGCGGGGTCGGGCCGCCGGCCACCAGCCGCGCACCTTCGGCGATGCCCTGCTCGATGTAGCCGATGACGCGGTCGCGCTGTACCGCGGACACCAGCGGGCCCAGTTCGGTGGCCGGGTCGAAGGGATCGCCGACGCGCAGCGCCTCGGTGCCGGCGCGCGCAATCGCTTCCACCTCAGCGACTTTCGCGCGCGGGACGATCATGCGGGTCAGCGCGATGCACGTCTGACCGGAGTTGAGGAAGCACCGGGTCAACCCTTCCCGCACGGCCTCGAGGAGGTCGGCGTCGTCGAGCACCACCAGCGCGGACTTGCCGCCGAGTTCCAGGCCGACGCGCTTGACGGTCTGTGCGGCCACCGCGCCGATGCGGCGGCCCGCGGCCGTCGACCCCGTCAGCGACACCATGTCCACCTGCTCGTGCGCGACGAGCGTCTCGCCGACGCCCGGGCCGGTGCCGGTGACCAGGTTGAAGACGCCCGGCGGCAGGCCGATCGCATCGAACACCTCGGCCAGTACGTAGGCGTTGAGCGGTGCGACCTCGCTGGGTTTGAGCACGACGGTGCAGCCCGCGGCGAGCGCCGGCGCCACCTTGGCGGCGATCTGGTGCAGCGGGTAGTTCCACGGCGTGATCGCGACGACGACGCCGATCGGCTCACGGACCACCAGCGAGTTGTAGACCTGCTCCTCGAACGGAAAGCTCAGTGCCACATCGGCGATCGACACGAACGACTGCACCGGCAGCCCCGCCTGGACCACGTTGCTGTACGCGAACGGCATGCCGACTTCTTGGCTGATCAGCGTGGCGATCTCGGTCTGGCGGCGCTGCAGTTCCTCGGCGGCCAGCTTGAGGTAGCCGGCGCGCTCGGCGACCGGCGTCGCCGCCCACCCGGGAAACGCGGCGCGCGCGGCGGCCACTGCCGCCTCGGCATCGTCGGCGTCGCCCAGCGGGATGGTCGCGATGACGTCCTCGGTCGCAGCGTTGACGACCTCGAATCGCTCGGTGCCGATCGACGGCTGCCACCGGCCGTCGATGTAGTGCGAGTCGTGTTCGATCATCGGGTTGCTCCTGTCAGGGATCGTCAAAGATTTGTCACTGCGACCTATGCCATTCCCAGGGTGCGATGTGATGCCCGCCATATTCTTGGTCTGGCGGGACAACGAATCGCGCGACGTTGTTCGCGCGGACAAATGAGGAGCGAATGGATGCGGACCGATCCGGCCGTGACGGACTGGCTGGCGCAGTTCGCCGAGGCGTCGGAGCACCGGGAGACGCTCGACCACCTGGTCACCGTCGTCGATGACGAGATCACCGAGGCGTTGCCGATGTTCACGGACCCGACGCTGCGCCGCGATCTCGATGCGAGCACCCGCTCGAACTGGAAGGGTTTCCTCGCCGTCGTGACGCGCGACATCGTCGACGTGCGACCGGCACCCGAGATTTACGACCTGGCGCGGACCCTCGCCCGCCGCGGTTACGAACTGCCGGTGCTGCTGGCGGTCTACCGCATCGGGCAGCGGTCCGCGTGGCAGTTCATCACCGAGACGCGGGTCGCCGCCATCGGTGACCCGGAGCTGCGCGCCGCGGTGCTGATGCAGCTCTGGCCGCGGCTGGCGGGCTGGCTGGACACCATGGTCGAGGCGCTCATCGTCACCTTTTCCGACGAACGCGACCAGTGGCAGCGGGGCGCGCGGGCGAGGCGCGCCGAAACCGTCCGGACCATCCTCGCGGGCCAGGCCGTCGACATCGACGACGCCACCACCGCGCTGTCGTATCCACTTCGCCAGCGGCACACCGCATTTGCGGTGTGGGTCGACGAGCCGGTGGCCGACGCCGACGTGCAACGGCTACTCGACGCCACCCCGGTCACCGTCAGCGCGGCCCTCGGTGCCGACCGGCCGCTGACGATAACCAGCGGAGCCCGTACCGTGTGGTGCTGGTCGGCCACGAAAGGACCGTCGAAACCGCTGTCCGACAACGATATTGCCGCACTGCCCGAGTTCGTCCACGTCGCGCTCGGCACGTGCCATCCCGGTGTCGACGGATTCCGGCGCAGCCATGCCGAAGCGCTCGCCGCCCAGGCGGTGGCGCACCGCCACGGCGCCGGCGCAGTTCGTTATGACGACGTCGAATTGGCTTGTCTGGCAGCGGGTATCGCGGGCGAAGACGGCATGGCCACATTGGTGCGACGGGAACTGGGCGCGCTCGCGGCGGCCGACGACGGGGCGGCACGCCTGCGAGACACGCTCCGGCTGTATCTGGAGCACGCGGGTGACGCCCGGGCCGTCGGCGAAATCCTGAACCTGCACCCGAACACCGTCCGCTACCGCGTCCGGCAGGCCGAAGGGCTGCTCGGGCACTCCGTCGACCACCGCCGCGTCTACCTCGAACTGGCGCTGCACATCGTCAGCGCCTTCGGCGCTGTTTAGGCCGCGCGACGATCAAGCGGCGAGGAACGAGCCGCGATGAGGAGTGCGGCAAATCGGATCAGGCGGCGCGCAGGGCGCGGCGCATCGCACCGATCGGGTCGGCGTACAGCCCGCCGAGGGACACCACACCGGCGCCGGCTTCCTGCACCCGGTTGCCGAACGTGGTGACGCGAATGTCCCTGACGCCCAACACCGTTCGCTCCGCGAACGCCTGCTCGACGAGCGGCAGACCCTCGGGGTACTCGGAGAAGGCCTGGCCACCGACGACCAGATCATCGGGGTTCAGCAGGTCGCGCAGCAGCGCCACCGCACCACCGAGCACGCGGGCCCGTTCGGCCAGCAGTTCGACGGCCGCGGCGTTGCCGGACCGCGCGGCGCGCAGCACCGCGGCGATGGTCGACGACGGCCCGTCCGCCGGCACGATCCGCTGCTTGCGGGCGGCGGCCAGCACGGCCTCGTCGCTGACGGTGGACTCGAGCCGCCCGCTGCCGCCGAGCAGTTCCGACTGCGCCGGCAGGCCCGAGATGGTGCCGGGGCCGCTGGCCGGCGAGTGCACCTTGCCGCCGATCGACAGCGCGTAGCCGACGGTCTCGCGGGCGTACACGTACAGGCTGGTCATGGATTCAGACGAGGCATCGGCGTCGATCTTGCCGCGGCGCGCGCCCAGCAGCAGTTCGGCGCCGGCCATCGCATCGACGTGCGACGCCAGCGACACCGGCAGACCCAGGGTCTGGGCCAGCACCGGGCCGACGGGCGCGTCGACCCAGCCGAGGCGCGGGTGGTCGACGTGACCGGTGGCACTGTCCACCACACCACCGGCTGCGACGCCGACCCACAGCGGGCGGCGCCGGTGCCAGCGGCTCAGATAGCGCTGCGCGCTGCCGGCGAGCGATGCCAGCGCGGCGTTCTGGTCGCCGCGCGGCGTGGGCGTCTCGACCACGTCGAGGGTGCGGCCGAACAGGTCGGTCGCGACGATCGCGGTGGTGCGGGCGCCGACGTGCAGGCCCAGGGTGAGGAACGGTTCGTGGTTGACCTCGACCGGAATGCGCGGGCGGCCGATGGCGCCGGCGACGGCCAGGTCGGCCCGCTCACGCAGCATCCCGGCGTCCAGCAGGGCCGTGACCTGGCGGTTCACCGTGGCGATGCTCAGGCCGGTGGCCTGCGCGATCACGTCCCGGGCGATGGGGCCGCGCAGCCGGGCCGCGCTGAAAACCGAGCCGGCGGCGGCGTCGGCGACGCGGAGCGACGGGGCGACGATGTGGTGCCGGGCCAGGAGGGTGCGCTTGGCGTGTGCGGCAGAGCGGACGCCGGAGGGGGCAGAAACGGTGGAGACGGAAGCAGGCATTTGGGTGTCCTAGGGAAGAAGTCGGGCTGGTGGGTCCTGGGGCCACACCTGCCGACAGCTAGGACGAAGATATCCGTGTCGTGAGTCAGGCGCAGCGCGAAGCGCGACAACAACAACACGAACGCCGCACAGCGACGCCGGATGCCTGACTGATGATCACGGAAGGAACTTAGCACGCCCACTAAGGTCGGTCATATGCCAGCTGACGAACGCTCCGTACGCATCGCGGTGGTCACCGGCGCCAGTTCCGGAATCGGCGCCGCCACCGCGAAAACCCTTGCCACCCTTGGCTTTCATGTCGTCTGTGCGGCCCGACGCGCGGACCGGATCACCGCCCTCGCAGCCGAGATCGGCGGCACCGCGGTTGTGACGGACGTCACCGACCAGGATTCGGTGGACGCGCTTGCGGCCCAGGTCAAAGGCCTGGGACCGGTACACGTCCTGGTCAACAACGCCGGCGGCGCCAAGGGTCTGGCGCCGGTCGCGGAGGCCGATCTGGAGCACTGGGACTGGATGTGGCGGACCAACGTGCTGGGCACCCTTCGGGTGACGCGCGCGTTGCTGCCCGCGCTGATCGATTCGGGTGACGGACTGGTCGTCACCGTCACGTCCATCGCGGCATTGGAGACGTACGACAACGGCGCCGGGTACATCGCCGCCAAGCACGGCCAGGGCGCCCTGCACCGCACGCTGCGCGGCGAATTGTTGGGAAAACCGGTGCGGCTCACCGAGATTGCGCCCGGCGCCGTCGAGACGGAGTTCTCGCTGGTGCGGTTCGACGGTGACGCCGAGCGCGCGGGCGCGGTGTATCAGGGCATCACGCCACTGGTCGCCGAGGACGTCGCGGAGGTCATCGGTTTCGTGGCGTCACGGCCGCCGCACGTCGATCTGGACCAGATCGTCATGCGGCCGCGCGACCAGGCGCCCTACAGCCGCTTCAGCCGCCGGCCGCAGTAGTCGTCGTCGGGGCCGGCAGACTCGAAGTCGAAGTCGACGTCGCTGTCGAGGTCGTCGTCGAGGTGGACGACGACGTCGACGGGGCGGTCGACGAAGTGGTGGCCGGGCCCGTCGGCGGCGGTGTCGTCGTGGTCGTCGGCGTACCCGAATACGTCGGTGCGTCGGTCGGGGTGGCCGGCGCACTCTGCGGGATGGACGTCTCCGGCGGTGCGGCGTTGGCCGGCGGCAACGCGGACATCGACACCCAGGTGGCCCAGTCGACGGCCCAGTCCCAGATGTCGCCGTCGGCGTAGGACAGCTGGATCGACGTGCCCGTCACCTCGACCGGGTCGCCGTAGATGGCGGTCTGGAAGTACTGCTGCGCGTTGTCGGTCGACAGGTTGATACAGCCGTTGGTGACGTTGGTGTTGCCCTGTGCGCCCGAACTGGCCGGGTTGGCGTGGATGAACTCACCGTTGTTGGAGATCCGCACGGCCCAGCGTTCGTGGACGTTCGAGTAGCCGGCGGCCGGGTTGGACATCCAGAAGTCCGCGTACTTCTCGGTGACGACGTGGATGCCGCTGCGCGTCACGTTGCGCGGCTTGTCGGCCTCGCCGTAGCTACACGGGAAGTCGAACAGCACGCCGCCGTCGGTGATCACCTGGATGCGGTGGCTGGTGGCGTCGGCCTTGACCACCTGGCGCCGGCCGATGTTGATCTCCAGCGTGCTGTCCTGCGCGCCGTAGGCGTCGTCGCCGAACGGGACGCCGTACAACTTCGCCGAGACGCTGACCTTGGTGCCGGGCGGGTAGTACTCGCGCGGCCGCCAGTGCATGCGCGCGCCCTCACGCTCGTCGGGCAGCCAGGCCCAACTGCCCTCGACCGGCGGGTCGGTGACGACCTTGACGTTGCGCTCGACCGAGGCCTTGTCGCTGATCGAGGAGTCGAACTGCAGGATGATCGGCGCCGCCACGCCGACGGTCTGCCCGTCGGCGAGCTGGAACTGGCCGTTGACCTGCTTGGTCGGGTTGACGGTCGTGAACGTCGCGGACACCGGCACGGACTTGCCGTCCCGGCCGACGACGGAACCGGTGAACGTGTACGTCGCGCCGAAGCCGAGCGGCTCGGCGGCGTTGAACGACGTGCGGTCCTTGTTGAACACCGCGGCGACGACCTTGCCGTCGCCGTTGGTCAGCGTCAGCTTCTGGAACCAGCCGTCGGTGACATCGACGCCGACGCTGCTGGTCGGCACCACATCGGTGGCGCCGTTGGCGGGCCGGTAGGTGATGACGGGCGCCGCGGTCTCTTTGGCAGGGGCCGAAGAGCCAGATCCGTTCGATTTGTCGGAGCACGCGGCGAGCACGCCGGAAGTGCCGACGGCAATCGCGGTCAGCATCTGTCGCCGGTTCACACTCACAGGTTCGAATTTACCTACAGCGAACAGCCGATTAAGCACGGTTCCGGTGTGAGATCTATCCCGAAAGCGGCCTTGACGCCGTCCCGAACCGTCCTGGCCAGCGCTAATACATCGGCGCTGCCAGCAAAGCCCCGGTTGGTCAGGGCCAGCGCGTGCTTGGTCGAGAGCCGGGCCGGGGCGCCGTCACCCGGGTATCCCTTGCCGAAACCGGCCTGTTCCACGAGCCAGCCGGCCGCCAGCTTGACCCCGTTCGGCGCCGGGTAATTCGGCACGGGACCGTCGGTGGCGGCCTGGATGCGTTCGAAAACGTCCTGCGCGACGACCGGGTTGGTGAAGAACGAGCCGGCGCTCCAGGTGTCGTGGTCGGCGGCGTCGGACACCATCCCCTTGCCGCGCCGCAACGCCAGCACCGCCTCGCGGACCTTGACCGCATCGACCCGGGTACCCGGCTCGGCGCCCAGGCGGGTCGCCAGTTCGCCGTACCGCAGCGGGGCGCTGAGCCCGTCCGGGTTCAGGGTGAACTCCACCTCCAGCACGACGGCGTGGTCGGAGTTCTTCAGCACGCTGTGCCGGTAGCCGAAATCCAGCGTCTCGGGGCTCACCCAGCTGTCGGTCCCGGTCTCGCGGTCGAACAGCCGGACCCGGGTGATGACGTCGGCGACCTCGGCCCCGTAGGCGCCGACGTTCTGCACCGGTGTCGCCCCGGCCGAGCCCGGGATGCCGGACAGGCATTCCAGCCCGCCGAGCCCGTGTGCCAGCGAGGCCACGACGACGTCGTCCCACAGCGCGCCGGCCTCGGCGCGCACCACGTTGCCGTCGACGGTGATCTCGGTGTTCGCCAGCAGCACCACCGTCAAATCACGCAGATCGTCGGCCACCAGCACATTCGACCCGCCCGCCAGCACCAGCACCGGGCCCGGGTGATCCCGCAGCGCGGTGAGCGCGCCGACCACCTTGGCGGTGGTATCGCAGGTGATCAGGCGGGCTGCCACCGGTCCGACGCGGAACGAGGTCAGGGGTGCCAGCGGCACGTCGTAGTCGACCGCCGCGCCCCCGATATCCGAACTGACCACGGCCGCTAACGGTAGCGTGGCCGATTATGGCCCGCTCTTTCGACATGGTTGCCGAATACCTCGGCACCGTGGCGCAGGTGCACACCGCCTTCTGCAACAAGGACTACTGGCTGGACCGGCTGGCGGAGGGCAGCGCCGACGTCTCGGCGCTCGACTCATTCGCCGAGGACGGCCGGGGCGGCACGGACATCACCACGACGCAGACCATGCGCGCGGCCGGCCTGCCCAGCATCGTCACGCAGTTCCACTTCGGTGACCTCAGCCTGGTGCGCGAAGAGCACTGGGGCCCGCTGACCGACGGCCGGGCCATCGGGACGGTGCGCAGCCGCGTCCCCGGCGCGCCGGCGACCATCACCGGCACGGGTGTCCTGACGGCCGCCGGTGACGGTGCGCGACTGGACTTCTCGGCGAACGTCGAGGTCCGCATCCCGCTCGTCGGCGGCAAGCTCGAGTCCATGCTGGGCCAGCAGCTGCGGTATCTGATCGAGCTGGAGCAGAAATTCACCGACGACTGGATCGCCGCCCGCTGGTGAGCCGCCCATAAACTCGGGCCATGAATTCGCCCGTGGGCCAGCCACGGAGTACACCTGTCGGCCAGCCGACGCGCGGCACCACGGGTTACAACCGGCTGCGCCGCAGCGACCGCTGGCTGGTCCACTCGCCACGGGTGCGGGCGCTGCTGCGCGCCGCGCCGGACCCCGTGGTCGTCGACCTCGGGTACGGCGCGCTTCCGGTGACCACCGTGGAACTGGCCTCACGGCTGCGCACGGTCCGGGCCGATGTGCGGGTCGTCGGTCTGGAGATCCACCCGGAGCGGGTACGGCTGGCCCGTGAACTGGCCGGCGACATCGTCGAATTCGGCCTCGGCGGCTTCGAATTGGCCGGGCACACACCGGTTTTGGTGCGCGCGTTCAACGTGCTGCGGCAGTACGACGTCGCCGACGTACCCGCCGCATGGGCGGAGATGACGGGGCGGCTGGCACCGGGCGGGCTGCTGGTCGACGGCACCTGCGACGAATTGGGACGACGCTGCTGCTGGGTCCTGCTCGACGCCGACGGGCCGGTGAGCCTGACGCTGTCGTGCGACCCGTTCGCCATCGAACGGCCCTCCGATCTGGCCGAGCGCCTACCGAAAGTGCTTATCCACCACAATGTTCCGGGCCAGCCGATCCACCGGCTGCTGCAGGCCGCCGACCGCGCCTGGGCCACCTCGGCCGGGCACGGGGTGTTCGGGCCGCGCGTCCGGTGGCGCGCGATGCTCGACCTGCTGGTGGCCGAGGGCCTGCCGCTCGAGCCGCCGCGGCGCCGGCTGCGCGACGGCGTGCTGACGGTGCCGTGGTCGGCCGTCGCGCCCACATCGTGACGACGAGCGCATAGGGTTCGCCGTATGTCGTCACCCCGCAGCCGACTGCAGTCGCCGGTCGTCCTGGCCTCGGCCGCGGCGGTGATCGTCGTCGCGCTGATCATCGCGGCCGTCATGAGCAAGCCGCGGCCCGCCCCCACACCGACCGAATCTCCTGCGACGTCGTCCCCGGCCGCCGCGGCGCCACCCCCGTGCCGGCTGGACACCGTCGTGACCGCGCTGACGCCGCGCCAGAAGCTGGCCCAGCTGCTGATGGTCGGGGTCAAGAACCTGGCCGACGCCCAGGCCGTCGTCCGGGAGCAGGAGGTCGGGGGCATCTTCATCACCAGCTGGACCGACTACTCGATGCTCGGCGCGCCCCTCGCCGCGCTAGCGCAGGAACCGCGGCCGCTGCCGCTGGCGGTCAGCGTCGACGAGGAGGGCGGCCGGGTGCAGCGGCTGAAAGGGCTCATCGGCAGCCAGCCGTCAGCGCGTGAGCTGGTTGCCGCCGGCAAGACCCCGGAGCAGGTTCGGGAGATCGCCCGACTGCGCGGCCAGGCGATGAAGGAACTCGGCATCACCATCGACTTCGCACCCGTCGTCGACATCACGAACGCGGCCGACGGCACCGTCATCGGCGACCGGTCGTGGGGCAACACCGCCGACGGCGTCACCGCCTACGCCGGCGCATACGCCGACGGCCTGCGTGACGCCGACGTACTGCCGGTACTCAAGCACTTCCCCGGCCACGGCCATGCCTCCGGCGATTCACATCAGGGCGGCGTCGTCACGCCGCCGCTGGAGCAGCTCCAGACGCTGGACCTCGTCCCCTACCAGACCTTGACGACGCAGCTGCCCGTCGCCGTGATGGTCGGCCACATGCAGGTGCCGGGCCTCACCGACACCGACCCGGCCAGCCTGTCCAAGGCCGCGTACGACCTGCTGCGGACCGGCGATTACGGCGGACGCCCGTTCCAGGGCGCCGTCTTCACCGACGACCTGTCCAGCATGGGCGCCATCACGCAGCGCTACAGCGTGCCGGAGGCGGTGCTCAAGGCCCTGCAGGCCGGCGCCGACACCGCGCTGTGGATCACCACCAAAGAGGTGCCGGCCGTCCTCGACCGGCTGCAGCAGGCCGTCGACGCCGGTGAACTGTCGCGCGAGCGCGTCGACGACGCCGTGCGGCACATGGCGGTGACCAAAGATCCGTCGCTGGCCTGCACCCGCTGATTACGCTGGGGCGCATGCGCATCGCACTGGCCCAGCTCGGCACGGGCACCGACCCCGAGGCCAACCTGGCACTGGTCGCCGATCACACGGCGCGCGCCGCCGACGCCGGAGCCGAACTGGTGCTGTTCCCCGAGGCGACGATGTGCCGGTTCGGTGTCCCGCTCGCGCCCGTGGCGCAACCACTCGACGGCCCGTGGGCCGACGCGGTCCGGGACCTCGCCGAACGTGCCGGCGTCACCGTGGTGGCGGGCATGTTCTGCCCGACCGCCGACGGCCGCGTCACCAACACGCTGCTCGCCACCGGCCCGGGCGTTGACGCGCACTACCACAAAATCCACCTCTACGACGCCTTCGGCTTCGACGAATCACGCACGGTCGCAAGAGGTTTCGAGCCCATCGTGATCGACGTGCCGACCGCCGACGGCGCCGTGCCCGTCGGCCTCACGACGTGCTACGACGTCCGCTTCCCGGAGCTGCACCTGGAACTCGCCGAACGCGGAGCGAAGCTGCTGACCGTCCACGCTTCGTGGGGGTCGGGCCCGGGCAAGCTCGAGCAGTGGACGCTGCTGGCCCGCGCCCGGGCGCTCGACACCGGCTGTTTCGTCGCCGCCGTCGACCAGCCGTACCCCGGTGATGAACTCGCGAAGAAGGGCCCGACCGGCAGCGGCGGCAGTCTGGTGGCCTCCCCCACAGCGGACATCGTGGTGCAGGCGGGGCTCGAGCCGGAACTGCTGGTCACCGACGTCGACCTGGCCGCGGTCGAGCGCGCCCGCGAGACCATCGCCGTGCTGCGCAACCGCACCACGATTCCGCGTAAGGCACAATCGCAAGGGTGACTGACCCCTGGGCCCGCCCCACCAATGAGGACGCTGCACCATCCGCCGAGCCTGCGCAGCAGGCCCCGGAGGCCCCGGGTGCCCAGCCCACCGAGGTGCTGACGAACGACGCACAACCGGCACCGGCAGCCGACGTCCCGCCCGCCTACGGCGCCGATACTCCGGCACCGCCCGCCTACGGCGGCGACGTCCCGCCGACCTCCTACCCGGCGCCCCAGCAGGTGCCCGCCACCGACCCGCCCAAGAAGCGCCGCGGTGTCATGGACCTGCTGCGCGACCCGATGTCGCTGATCCTGATCATCGTCATCGCGCTCGCGCTGTCGGCGGCCGGTGTGGTCGGCGGCGAGTTCTACGCGCGCAGCCGCGGCAACAGCGTCGTCTCGCAGTCCGTCCAGTGCGTCGTCCAGGACAAGGTCGACGTCCAGTTCGGCGCGACCCCGTTCCTGTGGCAGGTCGCCAACCAGCACTACGACCACATCACGGTGACCACGGCCGGCAATCAGCTGCGGTTCGCCAAGGGCATGAAGGCCCAGATCCAGATCGACGACGTCAAGCTCGAGAAGACCGCGAAGTCGGCCGGCACCATCGGTGCGCTCGACGCGACCGTCACCTGGTCGGCCGACGGCATCAAGCAGACCATCGCCGACACCGTCCCGGTGCTCGGTGGCCTGGTCTCCGACGTCACCACCGACCCGTCGTCGGGCACCATCGTGCTGGATGCGCCGATGACCCAGATCGTGGCCAAGCCGACGCTGTCGGACGGCACCATCTCGCTCAAGGTGGAGCAGCTCACCGGCTTGGGCTTCCTGCTGCCCCGCGAGTCGATTCAGCCGGCGCTGGACTTGTTCGCCTCGCAGCTGACGAAGGATTACCCGATGGGCATCAAGCCGGAAGCCCTGCAGGTGACCGGTACCGGTGTGACCGCGAAGTTCGGCACCAAGAACGCGACGATCCCGCTGGGCCAGCAGGACAGCTGCTTCTCCGGCCTCTGATCCCCCCGCTGACCCCAGGGATTTGTGCACGATTTTCCGCGGTGACCGCGGAAAATCGTGCACAAATCCCTAGTTGAGGCCGTCGAGGACGGCGCGGGTACCGGACAGGCCGAGCCGGGTGGCGCCGGCGTCCAGCAGGGCCACGGCGTCGGCGGCTTGCCGGATGCCGCCGCTGGCCTTGATACCCAGCGCCGGGACCGTCTGCGCCATGATCTCCACGGCCTGCACCGACGCACCGCCCGCCGGGTGGAATCCGGTGGAGGTCTTCACGAAATCGGCGCCGGCATCGGCGGCCGCGCGGCAGACGTCGGCCAGCGTCGGCGCACCGGCCATGGTCAGCAGTGCCGCGGACTCGACGATCACCTTCAGCACCGCCGTCGGGGCGGCCCCGCGGACCGCGGCGATGTCGGCGAACACCGCCGAGATGTCGCCGGCGATGGCGGCGCCCACGTCGATCACCATGTCGACCTCGTCGGCACCGCGCCGGCCGTCGGATCCGACGACCGACAACGCCGCCTCGCGGGCCTTGATCTGCGAGTCATGCTTGCCCGACGGGAATCCGACGACGGTCGCGATCTTGACGCGCTCGGGTACCTCGACCGCGCCGAGCATCGACGGCGACACACAGACCGCGCACACCCCCAGATCGGCGGCCTCCCAGCACAGGCTCGCCACGTCGGCGGCGGTCGCCTCGGGCTTGAGCAGCGTGTGGTCGACCAGTGCGGCCACCTGCTGGCGGGTCCAACTCATCAGAACGGCTCCTCTGTGCCACCGGGATTGCAACGTGCTCTCACCATCTGGTTGTCGTCGACCACCGGGCGCCACGGCTCGAGATTCCAGCTGGTTTTGCCGGGCGCGCCCGCCTCGGCGAAATACCAGTGGCACATGAACTGGGCGCGCATTCCCGGGGTGTCGGCGTCAGGTGCCAGGGTCAGGACCTCGGCCCAGGCCTCGTCCCCCGACTGCGTGGCGCCCAGGCCGGAGGCGCGCCGGCCGGCCGACGTCGGGTACACCCGCAGGCTCGTCGCACCGTCCCACTGCGTCCACCGGGTGTGGTCGACGTAGGGCGGCGACGGAACGGGTTGTGGAACGGGTTCGGTGGGATCAGCGGCGGACGGCGGAGCCAGCGTCAACGCCGCGGCGGCCAGCACGCCGCACAGGATCGAACGCACCGATTACCGGGATTTCCCTTGGACCTCAAGGAGTTTGGGCTTCACATCGACGAGGTAGACACCCGTGGCGCAGGCGGCGATCGCCGCGCCCACCGGCGGGCCGATGATCCAGCCCAGGACGGCACCACCGCCCAGGATCGCCAGCCACACCGGCTTGGTCAGCTTGTCGACCGCCGTGTAGGCGTCCGGCCGCTGCATGGCGGCATGCACGAACGCATAGACGGTCGTGGCCAGCACCGCGATCTGCAATGCGAAAAGGACGTAACCCACCAGGCTTCCGAGGTACACGCCCTCAGCCTATGTGGGTTACGTCCCTGACGTCGAACCTGATTACTTCTGAGTGACCTTCTTGGCCGGAGCAGCCTTCTTGGCCGGAGCCTTGGCGGCAGCCTTGGCCGGGGCGGCCTTGGTCGCAGCAGCCTTGGCCGGGGCCTTCTTGGCGGCCGGCGCCTTCTTGGCCGGGGCAGCCTTCTTGGCCGGGGCCTCTTCCTTCTCGGGCAGCTCGACGCCGACCAGCTTGGCGGCGCGCTCACCGACGGCGCGGGTCTGGCTGGCGACGTTGCCCAGGGCGTCCTGGGTCAGCTCGGTGACCTGCTCGGTGTAGTTCTCGACGCGGCCACGGACGTCCTCGACGCGCTCGCGCACGCTCTCGATCGACGACTGGGTGCGCAGGCGCTCCAGCGCGGCCTCGCCACGCTCGACCAGCTTGTTGTAGGTGGCCTGCGCGTTCTCGGCGTAGGTCTCGGCGGCCTTGCGCAGCTCTTCGGTGCTGAACTTCTCGCGCAGCTCCTCAACCTGGCCCGGCAGTTCTTCCTGCAGTTTGGTCAGGCGGGCGCGGCCCTCTTCGACACGCGCGTTGGCATCGGTGCGGGCCTCTTCGGCACGCTCACGCAGGCTCGCGACGATCTCGTTGACGGTGGCCAGGGCGAGGTCCGCGGCGCCGACGGCGGCGAACAGGGGGGCCTTCAAGTCTTCGATGGTGGGCTGGCTGGTCTCTTTGTTCTCTGCCATGTTCGTTGTTTCCTTTCTCGGGTACTGCGTTGGTCAGTTCGCTACTTGGTGAGTGTCAGTCGTCGTTGTCTGCTCCTCACTCGCGGCTTCCAATTCAGGCTGATCAGGAAGCGATTTGGACTCGGCATCGTTCTGCTGCCGGAAGGACGTGTAGATGTCGAGCAGCACCTGCTTCTGCCGCTCGGTGATCGAGAGGTCCGCGATGATGGCGTCACGCACCTCGCCGGCAGCGCTGGGCTCCAGAATTCCGGCCCGCACGTAGAGCACCTCGGCCGAAACCCTGAGCGCCTTGGCGATCTGGTTCAGCACATCGGCCGACGGCTTGCGCAGGCCACGCTCGATCTGGCTCAGGTAGGGGTTGCTGACGCCCGCCTTCTCCGCGAGTTGGCGGACCGAGACCTGCGCAGCCTCCCGCTGGGTGCGGATGAAGCTGCCGATGTCCTGGGCTGCATTCGACATGACGGCGGCGATATCTGCATCCTGCGCCATGTCGTACCCCTGTCTTCGTCGACCGCTTTTGGTTGGCGGTCCGTACCAAAACAACGGTACGAGGGGGTGCTAACTATTGCAAGCGCTAGCAAGCGCCAGCTAGCACTGTCAGACGAAAAGCTCGGCGATGGTGTAGATGACCAGGCCCGCCAGCGATCCGACGACGGTGCCGTTGATACGGATGAACTGCAGGTCACGACCCACATGGAGCTCGATTCGCCGGCTCGCCTCGTCGGCGTCCCAGCGCTCGATGGTCTCCGTGATGATGGCTGTGATCTCCGTCCCATATTGCGCCACAAGGTGTTTTGCGCCCCTGACGAGCCAGTTGTCGACCTTGTCGCGGAGCTCCGCGTCGTCCCGCAGGGACTCCCCGATGCGCACCACCGAGTCTGCAATCCGGGTGCGCAAAACTGACGACGGGTCGTCCACCGATTCGAGGATGATGCGCTTGGCGGTGCTCCACGCCGTCTCCGCCGCGCGGGCCACCTCGTCGCGCGCCAGGATCTGCTCCTTGATCCGCTCCGCCCGCGCGATGGTGTCCTCGTCGTTCTGCAGATCGTCGGCGAAATCGAAGAGGAACTTCGTCGCCGACATCCGCAGCTCGTGCTCGGGGTTGCGGCGCACCTTGTCGGTGAAGTCCATCAGCTCGCGGTGAATCCGGTCGCCCACGAGGTGGTCGACCCAGCGCGGCGACCACGTCGGCGAATCCCGCTCGATGACCCGCTCGATGATCTCGCCGGCGTTGAGCGACCACTGGAACGCCCGGTCGGCCAGCAGTTGCAGCAGGGCCTCCTGCCGCCGCTCCGCCAGCAGGCTCTCCAGCACCCGGCCGACCGGCGGACCCCACTGCGGTTCGGCGATCCGCTTGACGATCATCCGGTCCAGCACGTGCTGGACGTCTTCGTCGCGCAGCAGTTCCACCAGTACGCGCAGCACCGTCGACGCCTCGGCGGCCACCCGCGCCGCATGCACCGGTTCCGACAGCCACTTGCCCAGCCGGCTGGCGACCTGGGCGTCGCGCAGCTTGGTCTCCACCACTTCCTGCGACATGAAGTTCTCGCGGACGAAGGTGCCGAGCCCCTCGCCGAGCTGGTCCTTCTTGCGCGGAATGATCGCGGTGTGCGGGATCGGGATGCCCAGCGGATGCCGGAACAGCGCCGTGACGGCGAACCAGTCGGCCAGCGCGCCGACCATGCCGGCCTCGGCGGCGGCCCGCACATAGCCCACCCACGGCCCGGTCCAGCTGTACGCGCCGCCGCGGGCCTGCAACCACGTGCACACCGCAAACAGCACCGTCGCACCGAGCAGGAAGCTCAGCGCGACCGCTTTCATCCGGCGCAGGTTGCGGCGTCGCTCTTCGTCGGCCGTCCGGTCCGCGCCGGCAAACGACTCCGCGAGGCTGACGTGCGGTTCGAGGGATGCCTGGTGCTTCGGATGAGCTCCAGTTCCCGGCCTGGGTCGGTGTGCCACGCTTCCATCATCCTGTATGCCAGGCATGGTCGCCCCGTATTATTAAGCGGACCTAGCGGAATGGACGTACTGCGACCGTGGCACAGCAAAACGCACCCTCGTCGGCAAAAGCCGACGGGCGTAAACGACGCTGGCACCAACACAAGGTCGATCGCCGCAACGAACTGGTCGACGGCACCCTCGAAGCCGTCCGGCGCCGTGGCAGCAACGTCAGCATGGACGAGATCGCGGCCGAGATCGGCGTGTCGAAGACCGTGCTCTACCGCTACTTCGTCGACAAGAACGATCTGACGACCGCCGTGATGATGCGGTTCGCGCAAACCACGCTGATCCCCAACATGGCGTCCGCGCTGTCGTCCGACCTCGACGGCTTCGAACTCACCCGCGAGATCATCCGGGTGTACGTCGACACCGTCGCCGCCGAGCCGGAGATCTACCCGTTCGTCTTCGCCAACAGCTCGGCGAGCAAGAGCAAGGCCATCGCCGACTCCGAACAGATCATCGCGCGGATGCTCGCCGTCGTGCTGCGCCGGCGCATGGCGCATGCCGGCATGAACACCGGCGGCGTCGAGGCCTGGGCGTTCCACACCGTCGGCGGCGTCCAGCTGGCCACCCACTCGTGGATGTCGAATCCCCGGATGACGGCCAAGGAGCTCATCGACTACCTGACCATGCTGTCGTGGAGCGCGCTGCGCGGCATCGTCGAGGTCGGCGGATCACTCGAGGTGTTCAACTCGCAGCCCCATCCATCCCCGACACTGCCGAGCCATCTGCTTCACTGATCGCGTGACCTCCGATCTGCCGTCGTTGTGGACCCACGAACCGCACAAGCACCTGGAGTTCAAACCCGGTCTGCGCGTGAGCGACATCGATCCGGACGCGACTCCCGGCTTCCGCGGCAAGAAGGCCGACGCCCCCGACCTGCAGACCGAACGCAACGCGCGATTCGCCGAACTGCAGGAGATGCTGTACGCCAACAGCCGCTCCGGGGACACCCGCTCGATCCTGCTGGTGTTGCAGGGCATGGACACCGCCGGCAAGGGCGGCATCGTCAAACATGTTGTGGGAGCCGGTAATCCGCAGGGGATTCGCTACTCCAGCTTCGGCAAGCCCACCGCGGAAGAGCTGTCGCACCACTACCTGTGGCGAATCCGCAACGCGCTGCCCACCGCCGGGCACATCGGGGTCTTCGACCGGTCGCACTACGAGGACGTGCTGATCGTGCGGGTGCACAACCTGGTACCGCCGCCGGTGTGGGAAGCCCGGTACGACGAGATCAACGCCTTCGAGCGCGAGCTCGTCGACGCCGGGACGACGATCATCAAGGTGGCGATGTTCGTCTCGCTCGACGAGCAGAAGAAGCGGCTGGCCGAGCGGCTCGACCGGCCCGACAAGTACTGGAAGTTCAACCCGGGCGACATCGACGAGCGGCTGCTGTGGCCCAAGTACCAGGAGGCGTACCAGGCGGTGCTGGACCGCACGTCCACCGACTACGCGCCGTGGCACGTCGTGCCCTGCAACCGCAAGTGGTACTCGCGGCTCGCCATCACCGAGCTGTTGATCGAGGCGCTCGAACAACTCGAGCTGTCTTGGCCACCAGCGGATTTCGATGTCGAGGCGGAGAAGAAGCGGCTGGCGGAGGCCTAGGGCCCGGCGCGGCCAGGAGTGAGCGGCAAACGAAAGCCGCCCCCGACGGCGTCGGGGGCGGCTTTTCGGAAAAGCTACTTGACCAGCGTGAACTGACCGATGTTGGTGATGCCGCGACGGAAGAAGTCGGCGCAACCGGTCAGGTACTTCATGTAGCGGTCGTAGACCTCCTGGCCCTGCAGGGCGATGGCCTCGTCCTTGGCCGCCTCCAGGTTGGCCGCCCACATGTCCAGCGTGCGCGCGTAGTGCGGGCGCAGCAGGTGGGTGCGCTCCAGCGTGAAGCCCGAGCCCGCGGCGAGCTGCTCGATGTCCTCGACGGCCGGCAGCTGCCCGCCGGGGAAGATCTCGTCGCCGATGAACTTCATGAACTTCAGGTCGCTGATGGTCAGCTTGATGCCGTTCTCGCGGAAGAACTGCTGTGTGTGCGCAAGGATCGTGTGCAGCAGCATCCGGCCGCCGTTCTCCGGCAGGATGTTGTACGCCCGCTCGAAGAAGATCGGGTAGCGCTCCTGCTTGAAGGCCTCGAAAGCGCCGATCGAGACGATGCGGTCGACGGGCTCGTCGAACTCTTCCCAACCCTGCATGCGGATTTCGATGCTGCGGTTGGTGTCGATCTTGGCGAGCCGCTCGCGGGCGTACTCGGACTGCGCCTTGCTGAGCGTGATGCCGATGACGTTCACGTCGAACTGGGTGATGGCCCGCTCCAGCGCGCCGCCCCAGCCACAGCCGATGTCGAGCAGGGTCATGCCCGGCTTCAGGTCGAGCTTGCCGAGCGCCAAGTCGAACTTGGCGTTCTGCGACTCCTCGAGAGTCATGTCCTCGCGCTCGTAGTAACCGCACGTGTAACCCATGGTCGGGCCGAGCCAGAGGGCGAAGAACTCATTCGAGATGTCGTAGATCGACTGCGACTCCTCGTAATGGGGGGTCAAATCGATGTCGGCTTGTGACATGTCGGTATCTATCCTTTGCGTTTACGTTCGCCGGGACGGGCGGCGCGACCGCATGCTGCGGCCAGCTGACATACCCGTACGTGCGCGCCCTGACGGGCCCAGCGAAAAACAACCCGCACGCAAGGTTAACGAAAATTACTGTCAGGCTCCAACCCGGCGTCTGTCAGTAGGTGTAGAAGCCCTTGCCGGACTTCTTGCCCAGCTGGCCGGCCTCGACCATGCGCAGCAGCAACGGCGGGGCCGCGTACAGCGGCTCCTTGTACTCGTCGTACATGGAATCGGCGATCAGCTTCATGGTGTCCAGGCCCACCAGGTCAGCGAGCTTCAGCGGGCCCATCGGGTGCGACAGCCCGGCGACGACGGCGGTGTCGATGTCCTCGACGGTGGCGAAGCCGGACTCGGCCATCCGGATGGCGGCCAGCAGGTAGGGAACCAGCAGGAAGTTGACAACGAAGCCCGAGCGATCCGACGCCCGCACGACCTTCTTGCCCAGCACCTCGCCGGCGAAAGTCTCGACGCGCGCAGCGGCTTCGGGGGCGGTCGTCACCGAGGAGATGAGCTCGACCAGGGGCAGCACCGGCACCGGGTTGAAGAAGTGCAGACCGAGCACCCGGCTCGGGTTCTTGGTCGCGGCGGCGATGCGCATGATCGGGATGGACGACGTGTTCGACGCCAGCACCGCGTCGGGGTCGGTGATGATCTCGTCAAGCTGAGAAAAAACCTTCGTCTTGACGTTGACGTCTTCGACGATGGCCTCGATGACGAGCTGACGGTCGGCCATGTCGGCCAGGTCGTTGGTGAAGCTCAGTCGACCCAGCGCGGCGTCGCGGTCGGCCTCGGACAGCTTGCCCTTCTTGACCGCGTTGTCCAGCGACTTGGTGATCCGCTCCCGGCCGGCGGTGGTCAGCGCCTCGGTCGGCTCGAACGCCAGGACCTGTGCGCCTGCCTTGATACAGACCTCGGCGATGCCGCCGCCCATCTGCCCGGCCCCGATGACCCCGACTCGTTCGATTGCGTTGCTCACCGCTGTCCTCTCCTCGTGATTACTTCTGAAGATATGCGACAGGCCCCGCCCAGTTTCTGAGCGGGGCCTGCCGTAAAAGCCAGAGGACTCAGTGACTCAAGCCCTCGGTTCCACTTCGCAAGCTCAGTGGAACTGTCCCTCTTCGGTCGAGCCCTTCAGAGCCGCGGTCGAGGTGTTCGGGTCCACGGTGGTGGCGATCTTGTCGAAGTAACCGGCGCCGACCTCACGCTGGTGCTTGGTGGCGGTGTAGCCACGGGCCTCAGACGCGAACTCGCGCTCCTGCAGGTCGACGTAGGCGGTCATGCCCTCGCGGGCGTAGCCGTAGGCCAGGTCGAACATCGAGTAGTTGAGGGCGTGGAAGCCGGCCAGCGTGATGAACTGGAACTTGAAGCCCATGGCGCCGAGCTCACGCTGGAACTTGGCGATGGTGGCGTCGTCCAGGTGCTGCTTCCAGTTGAAGGACGGGCTGCAGTTGTAGGACAGCAGCTGGTCCGGGAAGTCGGCCTTGACGGCCTCGGCGAACTTGCGGGCGACCTCGAGGTCCGGCACACCGGTCTCCATCCAGATCATGTCGGCGTACGGGGCGTAGGCCTTGGCACGCGCGATGCAGGGCTCGATGCCCTTCTGGACGTTGTAGAAGCCCTCGGCGGTGCGCTCACCGGTGACGAACGGCTTGTCGCGGTCGTCCACGTCCGAGGTGATCAGGGTGGCGGCCTCGGCGTCGGTACGCGCGATGACGACGGTGGGGGTGTTGGCGACGTCGGCGGCCAGGCGAGCCGAGGTCAGGGTGCGGATGTGCTGCTGGGTCGGGATCAGCACCTTGCCACCGAGGTGGCCACACTTCTTCTCCGAGGCCAGCTGGTCCTCCCAGTGGGTACCGGCGGCACCCGCGGCGATCATGGCCTTCTGCAGCTCGTAGACGTTCAGGGCGCCACCGAAGCCGGCCTCACCGTCGGCGACGATCGGGACGAGCCAGTTGTCGACGCTCTTGTCACCCTCGACGCGGGCGATCTCGTCGGCGCGCAGCAGCGCGTTGTTGATACGACGGACGACGGCCGGCACCGAGTTGGCCGGGTAGAGGCTCTGGTCCGGGTAGGTGTGGCCCGAGAGGTTCGCGTCACCGGCGACCTGCCAACCCGAGAGGTAGATGGCCTTCAGGCCGGCGCGCACCTGCTGCACGGCCATGTTGCCGGTCAGTGCACCCAGCGCGTTGATGTAGGAGTCGTCGTCCTTGGTGACGCCTTCCCACAGGATCTCGGCGCCACGGCGGGCGAGGGTGTGCTCCTCGACGACGCTGCCCTGCAGCTCCTCAACCTGGGCTGCGGTGTAGTCGCGGGTGATGCCCTTCCAGCGGGGGTTGGTGTCCCAGTCCTGCTGAATCTCAGCGGCGGTACGTGGCTTTCCGACGTTGGACATTGTGCTCCTTCGTATTGGGCAGGTAAGCCGCGTCGCCGTGGGCGCCAGGATTCAAGCTGATTGTTAACGCTTCGGCGACTTCGCTTGTGTGCTGTTAACGACGATGACACAGCACATACCCGCAGGTCCAGCGGTTACAAGTGCCAAGTTTCGCCAACACTTGTAGCGAAGTTGCGAAGATTGCGAAGTTGCTGAGGTGCTTGACCGGTTCAGAAGCTACCGGACGGTAACCGATATGTGCTGGTCAGTACGCTCGTACTGTTAAATCGGCGCACTCAGAGCGCGAAGAGGCAGGCGACCGCTTTGACCTCGTCACCGACCGCATATGTGAGCGTTGTAACACTGCGGTCACACAGCTCGGGACCGAATTTCTCGGTCGATCCGGCCGGGTACTCGTGCGTGATGATCTCCAGCCGGTCCCCGAGTGCCACCGCGGCGTCGTGCTCGATGGTCACCCGCAGCGGCGCCTGGAGCAGCTCGGGACGGTAGGTCTGCAGGTAGTCCTCGACCACCGACCAGTAGACGGAGTTGTTCATGTGGTCGAACAGGTCGATGTCGGTGACCCGGACCGGGAAGTCCACGATTCGGAGTGCGTCGTCGCGAGCGCCGGCCTTGAGGTAGCCCTTCCAGCGCAGCCGGTCCGTGGTCGCGGTCCGCTTCAAACCCGCCAGGAAGTCGTCCGAGATGCGGGCCGGTCCCTGGGTCTCGAGGTTCATGTTGATCCAGAAGGCCTCGGACTCCATGAGGCCGCCCTTGCGGCCGTCGATCCGCACGCGCATCTCACACCAGCGGTTCGACGTGCCCGAACACCAGCGCCGCAGCCGCAGGATGTCGCCGCGCTCGATGGGACGGATCAGATCCACCATGGTGCGCCGGACAACCCAGGCGGGATGGACGTCCTCGTAGCCCATCTGGCGCAGCTGGTCCTGGCCGATGTCCTGGATGTGGCGGCAAGCGCCGTCGAACCGGAGCCGGCCGTCGCGATCGACGTCGGCCATCCGCAGCGGCCAGCTGGTGTCGAAGACGTCGGGATGCCCCTCCGGGACCGGCGCGAGCGTCTTGGCCAGGCCCGTTACGGCCTTCGCGTCGGTCTTTTCGGCGATTTCGACAGTGCTCATGGCGTCCCTTCGACGCGGGTCCCCTCGGCTGGATCACCCATTTCACCCGCGGCCCGATCCTGCCACAGGGCATTTTTGCCAATTATGCGAAGACGGTATTCACACCATTGCTAGCCTGGTTTCATGGCGAAGACTTTCGTTGGCTCACGGGTGCGTCAGCTCCGCGGCGAACGCGGCTTCAGCCAGGCCGCGCTGGCGCAGATGCTCGACATCTCCCCCAGTTATCTCAACCAGATCGAGCACGACGTCCGGCCGCTGAGCGTCGCCGTGCTGCTGCGCATCACCGAGGTGTTCGGGGTCGACGCGACGTTCTTCGCCTCGCAGGACGACACCCGTCTGGTCGCCGAGTTGCGCGAGGCGCTGATGGATCGCGACCTGGGCGTCGACGTCGACATCCCGGAGATCGCCGACCTGGTGAGCACGCATCCGACGATGGCCCGCGCGATGGTCGACCTGCACCGCCGCTACCGGTTGTCCACCGCGCAGTTGGCCGCCGCCACGGAAGACCGGTTCTCCGACGGCAGTGGCAGCGGGGCCATCACCATGCCGCACGAGGAGGTGCGCGACTACTTCTACACGCGCCAGAACTATCTCCACGAACTCGACACCGCGGCCGAGGAATTCATCCTCCGCATGCACATGCGCCGATCCGAACTGTCCCGCGAGCTGGCCGAGCGGCTGAGCCGCGTCCATCACGTACGCATCGTGCAGCGGCTCGAGCTCGGCGACAACGTGCTGCACCGGTACGACCCCGAAACCAGGACGCTGGAGATCGGCGGCCACCTGTCGTCGGGACAGTACGTGTTCAAACTGGCCGCCGAGCTCGCCTACCTGGAATTCGGCGACCTGCTGGAAAGCCTGGTGGCCGAGGGCAATTTCACCAGCGAGGAGTCGGTGAAGCTGGCCCGCATGGGGCTGGCCAACTACTTCGCCGCGGCCGCGGTGCTGCCCTATGGCCAATTCCATGCTGTCGCCGAGGAATTCCGCTACGACGTCGAGCGGCTGTCGGCGTACCACTCGGTGAGTTACGAGACCATCGCGCACCGGCTGTCGACGCTGCAGCGGCCGTCGATGCGCGGCGTACCGCTGTCGTTCGTCCGCGTCGACCGCGCCGGCAACATGTCGAAACGCCAGTCCGCCACCGGTTTTCATTTCTCGTCGTCGGGCGGCACCTGTCCCCTGTGGAACGTCTACGAGACGTTCGCCAACCCCGGCAAGATGTTGGTGCAGATCGCCCAGATGCCCGACGGCCGCAACTACATGTGGGTGGCGCGCACCGTGGAACGACGCGCCGCGCGGTACGGCCAGCCGGGCAAGACGTTCGCCATCGGGCTGGGTTGCGAACTGCGCCATGCCAATCGGCTGGTCTACTCCGAGGGACTGGATCTGTCCGGCGGCGCCGCGACGCCCATCGGCTCGGGCTGCCGGGTGTGCGAACGGGACAACTGTCCGCAGCGGGCATTCCCGGCACTCGGCCGCGAACTGGACCTCGACGAACACCGCAGCACCGTGACGCCGTACGTGGTGAAGCGGGCGAATCAGTGACGGGACTTGCCGTTACGGTCCTGCAGCCGTCACGCCGCCGGACTTTCTGACTCCTCGCCGGTCAATCGCTCGAGCGCCGGCGCAGGTGCGCCCGGACGCGCGAAGAACGTGCCGTAGAAACCGTAGGCCAGCGTCGCGAGTGCTCCAATGATCAGCAGCCCGAACATGATCGGATACTGCGCCATCCACCCGGACAGGTAGCGGACACACAGCATCACGCCGACGATGACGGCGGTGCCACCGGCAATCAGCCGTAGCCGGGCATGGGGCGTCGGCCGAATCGGCTCCCGCAGAGCCGATTCCACCGTCAGGCACAATGCCGCACCGACGACCAGGTCGACGCCGTAGTGGAAGCCGAAGCCCAGCGTCGCGGCCAAAGTGCCCACCAGCCAACAAGTGCCACCGACACGCAGCCACCGCGGGCCGGATCGCGAATGGATGAACACGGCCAGCGCCCACGCCGTGTGCAGCGACGGCATGCAGTTGCGCGGTGTCGACGTGTCGAACGCGAGGGGCACCGCCGGCCCGTCGACGGGCGGCAGCAGCGCCGGCCAGAAGTCGCCGACCTGAAAGCCGCCACCGGCCGCGCCGAAGGCATAGGTGGGCCCCACCAACGGGAACATCAGATAGATCAACGGGCCGACCAGGCCCAGCACCAGGAAGGTGCGCACGACGAAGTGCCGCGGCCACCGTCCACCCGTGGTCACGTTGCGCAGCTGGTAGATCGCGACGACGGTCGCGGCGGCGGACAGTTCGAGATAGACCCAATGCAGCAGGAAGTAGAGCACCGAGTGGTGCTGCACCAGCTGGCCCAGCACCCATGACGGCTGGCCGAGCGCGACGTCGGCCCGCGCGGCGAACTCGTCGAGAACGGTGGGACGCGTCAGGGACGTGATGGTCAGCCAGGCGTCACCGGCCTTGGTGGCGAGCACGAGCAGCAGGCCGGTGGCGACGCCCTTCAGCGCGGTGTCGCGCTGCGGACCGGTCCACCGTGCCAGCGCGAACACACCCAGCCCGGTCAGCACGACCAGCGCGCCGCTACCCATCGCCGCCGGAAGACCGACGTACTCCCGGCCAACGACAAAGACCACATCGAGCCCCAGTGCGGCGCCCGCGATCGGCAAACGGTATTCGCGTGGCACCGCGACCAGCGCCACCACCAACGCCGCCCACGGCACCGTGAACCCCGCCGGGGTTCCGACGTAATCGCTGATCAGGCGCTCGAGCGGACCCCGGAATCCACACAGCATGGCCGTAACCTGCAGCGCACACATGAACGTCGCGACCAGCGCAATGCCGATCGCGACCTTCGTCCGGGGCGGTACACCCTCCTTAAGGAAGGGTGAATGTTCGGTGAACACGCATAGACGATAGGCCGTCGGCCGTCGCTACCAGCAATTTGCGATCAATTTGGGACTTGGCGAAACGTCAGTTCGCCCGCAATATCCGGTAGATGACGTAGGCCAGCTCCTTGCGCTGATCATCGATCGCACGCTGGCGCGCTCGATGTTGGTCCTCGCCCTCGGCGCGTTGCACCACCAAGGGCGCCGCGCGCAACAAGACTCCGCGCACCCGGACCATCTGGGCCACCACAGAATCCGGCTGGCAGTACTTCGTGGTCTTCACATAGCTCTCCCCGAGCACGACCCCCTGGTAACCAGTGACCACCTCGCCCTCGATCCGTACCGGCGGTGTGGTTTCGAGGTGTGCTTCCTTCGCCTTGTCAGAGCAGACCTCGGGCACGAACGGCTGTGCGCTGCAACGCTTGACCCAGTTGTTCACCGCCGTGATGCCGTCGAACCCGTCGCGCTCCCGGAAGACTGCCGCGACGCCAAGCGCGTCGACCAATTCATCGGCACCCGGTCGGGGCGACGACAGTGGGTCGGCGGAGCAATCCGCAGGCGCGTCGCCCCGCGGCTGCGCTGACAATTGCACCACTCGGCTGCCGCTCTTGACCGGTGGAGTCATGACCAGTGCCGACAGCTGCGCCGCGGGCCGCGACGCGATGCTGGACGTCTGGACTGTGTCAGGGGCTTGCTCGGCAGCACGCTGGACGAAGCCGTCGACCAATTGGGCTACGTCGTGGACCGTCACTCCCAGAGGACCCCGGGAAATGAACCTCACCCGCAGCACGACTCCGTCTCGGGCCACGACGACGGTTCGGCCGTCCGGGCCGTCGTTTGATGGCCTCCAATACTTGTCACCCGTGGTCTGGGTGGTGTCGAATTGGATTGCATCAGTGGGCATTCCGGGGATATTGCGGAATGTCTGGACAGCCCAGGTGCCGTAGAAGTCTCGGTAGGTCGCGCAGCGGGTCCCCCAGTTCGCCATCTCGTCGACGACGTTCTCACCGGGGCGGGTGCGCCACAGGTCAACGTGGATCAAGCGGCCGTCGCGATCAAGCCTGTCGCCGTAGCGCGCGGTGAGTTGCGGCCCGTCTGGGTCTCCCGGTTCTGGATACCGCGCGCACTCGATTCGCCGCTGTGCGGAAAATTCGTCATTGCGTGGCACCTCGTAGCCGACCTCGACCATTCCCGGCACGTCGGCCAACGTCGGCAGGTACCGCAGCAACGGATGGTCAGCGGCCCGCGATATCGCCACATCTGTAGCCCGGTCACTACAACTGACCACCATCAACGCAACCGTGAAAATCACGGTCCCCACCCGTTTCCACCCCATGGCTCGACCCTACGACCGCCCTGCCTGTGCCAGACTCGGGAATTGTGAACAGCATCGAGCCGGCCCGCATCGAACCCGGCGGAATCCGTGAACTGGGCCCGCTCAACTGGGTCATCGCCAAGATCGGCGCCAAGACCATCCGGGCCCCGAGGTTTGCGCTCTTCAACGTCCTCGGCCAGCACCACCTGCTGTTCCTGACGTTCCTGCCCTACTCCGGCATGCTGCTGGGCCGCAGCAAGCTGGGGCTCAAGGACGCCGAGCTGGTGATCCTGCGCGTCGCCCATCTGCGCGGCAGCGAGTACGAGCTGCAGCAGCACCGCCGCCTGGCCCGCAGCCGCGGCGTCGACGCCGAGACGCAGGCCCGCATTTTCGAGGGGCCGGACGCCGAGGGTCTCACCGACCGGCAGCGCGTGCTGATCACCGCGACGGACGAGTTCGTCATCACGCGGTCGGTGTCCGACCAGACATGGAAGTCGCTGGCGTCGTACCTCGATCGCAAGCAGCTCATCGACTTCTGCCTGCTGGCAGCGCAATACGACGGGCTGGCGGCGACCATTGCCACCCTGCGCGTGCCGCTGGACTTCCCGGACTAGAGCGCTCGAACCTGAGCTTGTGCGCGAAATTTCAAGAGAATTTGGCACACAAGCTCAGGCTCGACCGCCTAGAGGTAGGTGACCCCGAGTACCGCCAGCGTCATCAACACCGGCGCGACGGGTAGGCACCAGAGGAACGCGGACTTCGCAAAAGCCTTGCGCTCCTGAAACTTTCGAGCGAAGAACACCGCGACGCCGGCCACCACGAAGACCACGGCGGACACCACCAGCACCCAGAAACTGATGCTGGTGGTGTCCATCGCGAGCGAGATGGCCAGCAGCCACAGCATGTGACCGACGACCAAACCGCCTATCGCGGCAACGACATTCGCGCGCAAAACCGACTCAGAAGTTGATCATGTGGCCGGTCAGGCCGTGGAAGCATTCCTGCAGCGCCTCCGACAGCGTCGGGTGGGTGTGCACGTTGCGGGCCAGCTCGTTGGCGGTCAGGTCCCACTTCTGGGCCAGGGTCAGCTCGGGCAGCAGCTCGGAGACGTCCGGACCGATCAGGTGACCACCGAGCAGCTCGAGGTGCTTCTTGTCGGCGATCAGCTTCACGAAGCCCGTCGGGTCGGCGAGGCCGTGCGCCTTGCCGTTGGCGGTGAACGGGAACTTGGCAACGACGACGTCGTAACCCTCGGCCTTGGCCTGCTCCTCGGTGAGGCCGAAGCTGGCGACCTGCGGCTGGCAGAAGGTGGCGCGCGGCATCATGCGGTAGTCGCCGAGCGTCAGGGTCTCGGCACCGGCGATGGTCTCGGCCGCGACGACGCCCTGGGCCTCGGCGACGTGCGCGAGCTGCAGCTTGGCCGTCACGTCACCGATGGCGTAGATGTGCGGCACGTTGGTGCGCATGTTGTCGTCGATCGCGATGGCACCGCGCTCGGTGAGCGCGACACCGGCGGTCTCCAGTCCGTAGCCGTCGACGTTGGGGCCGAAACCGATGGCCTGCAACACCTTCTCGGCCTTGAGCTCCTGCGTGGCGCCGTCCTTGCTGACGACGACGGTCACCTCGCTGCCGGAATCCTCGATCGACTCGACCTTGGTACCGGTGAGGATCTTGACGCCCAGCTTCTTGTACTGCTTCTCGATCTCCTTGGAGACCTCGGCGTCCTCGTTGGGCAGCGCGCGCGGCAGGAACTCGACGATGGTGACGTCGACGCCGTAGTTCTTCAGCACGTACGCGAACTCCATGCCGATGGCACCCGCGCCGGCGATGATGATCGAGCCCGGCAGGTCCCGCGTCATGATCTGGGTCTCGTAGGTGACGACGTTCTCGCTCAGCGAGGTGCCGGGCACCAGCCGCACGGACGAGCCGGTGGCGATGATCGCGTTGTCGAAGGTGACGTCCTCGGTTCCGCCGGCGTTCAGCGCGACGCGCATCGAGTTGGGTCCGGTGAAGGTGCCGTAGCCCTCCAGCTCGGTGATCTTGTTCTTCTTCATCAGGAAGTGCACGCCGGCGACGCGGCCTTCGGCGACCTTGCGGCTGCGGTCGAACGCCGCGCCGAAGTCGAAGCTGGCCTCACCGCTGATGCCGAAGGTCTTGGCTTCCTTGTGGAAGATGTGCGCCAGCTCCGCGTTGCGCAGCAGGGCCTTGGATGGGATGCATCCCACGTTGAGACAGACGCCGCCCCAGTACTTCGGTTCGACGATGGCGGTGGTCAGCCCCAGCTGGGCTGCGCGAATTGCGGCGACATATCCGCCGGGACCGGCTCCGAGAACGACGACGTCATAGTGAGTCACATGCACACCTTATAGGCGCGGCGACGTCGAGAGTCGGGAGACCGATTCAACTGCGGGAAACCGGGTATTCGGCGGGGACCTTCGTCAGAAAGGGTCGATGCCCCATGTCCAATTCCCTCATGCCGCACTTCACCGATGTGCAGGCGCATTACGACCTCTCCGACGAGTTCTTCCGGCTGTTCCTCGATCCGACACAGACCTACAGCTGCGCGTATTTCGTGCGCGACGACATGACGCTGCAGGAAGCGCAGCTGGCGAAGATCGACCTGGCGCTGAGCAAGCTCGGCCTGCTGCCGGGCATGAAGTTGCTGGACATCGGCTGCGGCTGGGGGTCGACGATGCTGCGTGCCGTCGAACGGTACGACGTCGACGTGATCGGGCTGACGCTGTCGAGGAATCAGGCGGCCCATGTCCAGCGCACCTTCGACCGGATGGACACCGCCCGCAGCCGCGAGGTCCGGCTGCAGGGCTGGGAGCAGTTCGACGAGCCCGTCGACCGGATCGTGTCGATCGGCGCCTTCGAGCACTTCGGCCCCGACCGCTACCCGGAGTTCTTCCGGCGGACGTATGCGGCCATGCCGCCCGACGGCGTGATGCTGCTGCACACCATCTGCGGTTTCGACTTCCGGGACGCCAAGGAGCTCGGCATCCCGCTGACCTTCGAATTCGCCCGGTTCGTGAAGTTCCTGATGACGGACATCTTCCCGGGCGGCCGGCTGCCGATCATCCCCGTCGTGGAGGAACTCGCGACCGCGGCCGGATACCACGTCACCCGGAAACACTCATTGCAGCCGCACTACGCCACGACCCTCGACATCTGGGCCCGGAACCTGGCGGCACACCGGGACGAGGCCATCAAGATCCAGTCGCAAGAGGTCTATGACCGCTACATCAAGTACCTGACCGGATGTGCGGAGTTGTTCCGCAACAAGCAGGCCGACGTCGTGCAGTTCACGTTGCAGAAGTAGTCACCACGAACGAAACCGCCTGCACCGCAATCTGGTGACCTACGCCAAGCCCGGACGCGCACCGGGCACCGGGCACGCCTCCTCGGCGTGCTCGACGATCAACGTGCCGTCCCGCGCCGGCCGGACGCCCTGCGCATACTGGGCGCCGGTCACGGGCGGTTGTGCATTGAGCTCGGCGTTCTCCGCCTCGGTGAACACCCGACCGCGCGACAGGAAGCGCTTGCCTTCGGGCGCCTCCAGGCTGAACCCGCTGCCCCGGCCCGCGACCACGTCGATGATGAGCTGGGTGTGCTGCCAGGCCTCGAACTGCGGCCCGGAGATCCACACCGGGACGCCGTCGGGCCCGACGTCGAGTACCGCCAGCAGCACGTCGCGGTCGCCGACGATGAAGTCGCCGTCGGGGTAACACATCGGCGACGAGCCGTCGCAGCATCCACCCGACTGGTGAAACATCAAGGGGCCGTGCTGGTTCTGCAGCGCGCGCAGCAGGTCCGCGGCCTCGGCGGTGATCAGTGCCCGAGATGGCATACGGCCACCCTACGCCGGGGAGTAAGAATGACCAGGTGAGTTCTGAATCGGTCGCCCCGGAAGATCCCGCCGCTCCGCTCGCCACAGGAGAAGATCCCTACCTCTGGCTCGAGGACGTCACCGGTGACGACGCCCTCGCCTGGGTGCGCCCGCACAACGAGCCGACGATCGCCGAGTTCGGCGGCGAGCGCTTCGAGCAGATGCGCGCCGACGCCCTCGAGGTGATGGACACCGACGCCCGCATCCCGTACGTCCGGCGGCGCGGCGAGTTCCTCTACAACTACTGGCGCGATGCGGAGAACCCGCGCGGGCTGTGGCGGCGCACCACGCTGGACAGCTACCGCACCGACGCCCCCGAGTGGGACGTGCTGATCGACCTCGACAAGCTGGCGGCCGACGAGGACGAGAACTGGGTCTGGGCCGGCGCCGACGTCATCGAACCGGGCCTGCACCTCGCGCTGATCGCGTTGTCGCGCGGCGGGGCCGACGCCACTGTCGTACGCGAATTCGACATGGAGACAAGGCAGTTCGTCGAGGACGGGTTCAACCTGCCGGAAGCCAAGTCCAGCGTCTCCTGGGAGACCCCCGACACGGTGTTGGTGGGCACCGATTTCGGGCCCGGCGCCATGACCGAGTCGGGGTACCCCCGGATCGTCAAACGGTGGCACCGCGGGCAGCCGCTGGCCGACGCCGTCACGATCTTCGAAGGCGCGGCCACCGATGTCAGCGTCGGCGCCGGCTACGACAGCACACCGGGTTTCGAGCGGCTGCTGGTGTCGCAGTCCACCGACTTCTTCAACCGCGAACGCTTCGAGGTCCGCGGCGACGAGCTGGTCCGCATCGACGTCCCCACCGATGCCGCGATCTCGATTCACCGGGAATGGCTCCTGATCCGGCCGCGTGCCGACTGGACCGTCGGCGAGACGACATACGCGCCGGGAACGCTGCTGGCCGCGCGCTATGACGACTACCTCGCCGGAAACCGCGACCTGACCGTGGTTTTCGAGCCCGACGACCACAGCAGCATGCAGAACTTCGCGTGGACGCGCGACCGGCTGCTGCTGCAGACGCTGGTCGACGTCATCGGCCACATCGAGCTCGTCACCCCCGGCACGTGGGAACGCGAGGACATCCCGGGCGTACCGAAGCACGCCACCACGGTCATCGTCGACGTCGACGAGTACGGCGACGAAATCTTCCTGGACTCAAGCGGATTCGACAGCCCGTCGCGCCTGCTCTGGGGCCACGCCGGTGGCGCGGTCACCGAGATCAAGCGCGCACCGGCGTTCTTCGACGCGTCCGAGGTCGAGGTGTCGCAGCATTTCGCGACGTCCGCCGACGGCACCCGCATCCCGTATTTCGTTGTGGGACAACGCGGTGTCACCGAGCCACGCAAGACGCTGCTGAGCGGATACGGCGGCTTCGAGTCGTCGCTGCTGCCCGGCTACGCCGGGGTGCTCGGCCGGTTGTGGCTGACGCAGGGCGGTACCTACGTCGAGGCCAACATCCGCGGCGGCGGCGAGTACGGGCCGCGCTGGCACACGCAGGCCATGCGCGAGGGCCGTCACCTGGTGTACGAGGACTTCGCCGCCGTCGCAGCCGATCTGGTGCGCCGCGGCATCACCACCGTCGAACAACTCGCCGCCGAGGGCGGCAGCAACGGCGGACTGCTCATGGGCGTCATGCTCACGCGGTACCCGGAGTTGTTCGGGGCCCTGGTGTGCAGCGTGCCGCTGCTCGACATGAAGCGGTACCACCTGCTGCTCGCCGGTGCGTCATGGGTGGCCGAGTACGGCGACCCCGACAACCCCGACGACTGGGAATTCATCTCGAAGTACTCGCCGTACCAGAACATCTCGGCCGACCGGAAGTACCCGGCGCTCCTGATGACCACGTCGACGCGCGACGACCGGGTGCACCCCGGCCATGCGCGGAAGATGACGGCGGCCCTGGAGGCCGCCGGCCACCGCGTCCACTACTACGAGAACATCGAGGGCGGACACGGCGGGGCGGCGGACAACTCGCAGGCCGCGTTCAAGGCCGCGCTGGTCTACTCGTTCCTGGAACGCACCGTCGGCTCGTGATTTGTGCACGATTTTCCGCGCCGGCCGCGGATTTCCGTGCACAAATCCCTAGTCAGGCGGCGGCGGGGGCGGGCTTGGACTTACGGACCACGCGACGGCCGAGGTTGCCCAGCAGCGTGACGAGCACGCCCAGCACCACCAGACCGCCGCCGATCGCGAGGGTGATGTTGAGCCACTGGTGGGCGTTGGCGATGGCCGTGTCGACCATGACGTCGGCCACCTGGCGGACGTTGCCGGTGGTGCGGTTCAGCCCGTCGTTGATGTAGCGCCGACCCGCCTCGATGCCGGCCCAGCCCGCGGCGCCGACGATCATGGTCGAGATACCCAGAGCGGCAATGGTTTTCCCGCGTGACCGGCTCATCGCCAGAGTGAGCAGAGCGAATATGCCCGTCAACACGCAGATGCCGATCCGTGCCCACGGTCCCCACGTCGTCGCCGCGCGGAACTGGCCCGGCCGCAACGATTGGGCCGAGTCGGTGATCGGTACTTCGATCTTCGACGGGACCCGGATCCCGAACGCCGCCAAGGTCGCCTTGAACGATCGGTCCGACAGCATCGGCGACAGGTCGATGGTCCAGCGACCGGACGCGTCCGAGTGGGCCATGGTGTCGGTGAACAGCCAATCGTGCGCGTAGCCGTTCGCGGCGCCGAACTGCCCCGGGAACGCCGAGCTGGACGTGTAGATGCCGGCGGCATTCGACACGGTGCTGGTGCTCAGGTCATATCCCGCACCGCTGGCCAGCCTGTTGACCTGGATGCCCAGCTCGCTGGCCGTGGCCTTCTGCAGCTCGTGGTTCTTGGCTGCCGTGGTGGCCAGCGCGACATAGCCGCCCCGGTCGACAAGTGTGTGCTGCGCCCAGCAGACCGGCACGGCCACCGCCACAGCGACGGTGGTGACCAGCCACAACAGCAATGTCGCGACGAATCGCAAGCGCCCTCCTACGTTGGTGGGCGCCGCTCAGTCGGACAGCGCCCGTCCCACGATCAGCGGATCGGCGTGTCCGACCACCTCATGGTCCTTGTTGTCGTAGTCGAATTTACCGAGAACATGCCGCATGGCGTTGATCCGGGCGCGCTTCTTGTCGTTGCTCTTCACCACGGTCCACGGCGCGACCTCGGTATCCGTCCAGGCGAACATCTCTTCCTTGGCCGCGGTGTAGGCGTCCCACTTGTCCAGCGAGGCCAGGTCCGTCGGCGAGAGTTTCCACTGCCGCACCGGGTCGACCTGACGAATGGTGAAGCGGGTGCGCTGCTCGGCCTGGGTCACCGAGAACCACAGCTTGGTGAGGCTGATGCCGTCGTTCGTCAGCATCTGCTCGAAAAGCGGTGCCTGACGGACGAATTCAGCGTGTTGCTTGGGCGTGCAGTACCCCATCACGCGCTCCACGCCGGCCCGGTTGTACCAGGAGCGGTCGAACAGCACGATCTCGCCGGCGGCCGGCAGATGCGTGACGTAGCGCTGGAAGTACCACTGGGTGCGTTCCTTCTCGGTCGGCTTCTCCAGCGCGACGACGCGGGCCCCACGCGGGTTGAGGTGCTCCATGAACCGCTTGATGGTGCCGCCCTTGCCGGCGGCGTCGCGGCCCTCGAAGACGATGACGTGCCGCAGCCCGTTGGCCTGGCTCCATTTCTGCAGCTTCAGCAGCTCGATCTGCAGCAGGCGCTTCTGCTCTTCGTAGTCGTGCCGGTTCATCCGCTCGTCGTACGGATAGCCCTCGCGCCAGGTGTCGACCACTTCCCCGCTGGGCAGCAGCACCAGTTCGGGGTCGTCGTCGTCATCATCGCGGACGGTGTAGGTGTCGGCGGCAGATGCGTCCAGAGTCACCGGCTGAACGTAACCGCCGGGCCGAACCTGGCGGTGACGTGACGGTGAACAACTGGTGGTGCTACTTGGCGGTGCGCTTGGGCCGGATCAACGACACCTTGGTCAGGACGTTGTTCATCCGGGCCAGGGCTTTCATCGAGTTGTGGTAGTAGTTGCCGCCCGTGCCCTTGCTCGTGCGCGGCTCGACGACCGTCTCCTGGCGACAGAACTTGCGGATGCCGTCGGCCCCGCCGAACCGTGCGCCGATGCCCGACGTCTTCCAGCCACCCATCGGGGCGGTGGTGCACATCAGGTTGGCCAGCACGTCGTTGATGTTGACGGCGCCGCAGTCGAGCTGCAGTGCCACGTCCTTGGCCCGCTGCACATCGCCCGAGAACACGGTGGCGCTCAGACCGTACGGGCTGTCGTTGGCCAGGCGGACCGCCTCACCGACGGTCGCGACCTTCATGATCGGCAGGGTCGGGCCGAACGTCTCCTCGGTCATGCAGGCCATCGAGTGGTCGACGTCGACGAGCACCGTCGGCGGGTAGAAGCTGCCCGGGCCGTCGGGGCGCTTGCCGCCAGTCAACGCGCGAGCGCCGGCCGCCACCGCCTCGTTGACGTGCCGCTCGGTGATGTCCACCTGGCTGGCGTCGATCTGCGCCCCGAGGTGGTAGCCCTCGCCGGCGCCCACCTTGAGGTTCTGCACCGCCTTGACGACGGCGTCGACGAACGCGTCGTAGGCCGGTTCCAGCACGTAGACGCGCTCGACGGACACGCACGTCTGCCCGGCGTTGAACATCGCGCCCCAGACCGCGGCGTTGGCGGCCAGCTCGACGTCGGCGTCCTCGAGGACAATCATCGGGTCCTTGCCGCCGAGTTCGAGGCTGACCGGCGTGAGGCGGCGCGCCGCGCGCTCCATGACCTTGCGGCCGGTGGCCGTCGAGCCGGTGAACTGGATGAAATCGGAGTTGTCGATGACGGCCTCGGACACCTCACGGGCACCCTGCGCGAGGGCCAGCACCTCAGGGGCGCCGGAGTCGGTCCAGCCGCGCAGCAGCAGCTCGGCGGTCAGCGGGGTGCGCTCGGACGGCTTGAGCAGCACGGCGCAGCCTGCCGCGAGTGCCCCGATGGCGTCCATCAACGCATTGGCCACCGGGTAGTTCCACGGCGCGATGATGCCGACCACCGCGCGTGGGCGGTAGTGCACGGTGATCTTCTTGACCGACAGCATGGGCAGCGGGGCCGGCCGGGTGTCGGGCGCCAGCGCCTTCTCCATGGTCTTGACCACGTACGAGATGATCAGGATCGCCAGCGGAATTTCGGCCTTGGCGTCGACCATCGACTTGCCGGTCTCGCGGATCAGCAGGGCCTCGACCTCGTCGCGGTGGTCATTGAGCCACACCGCGAAACGGGCCAGCACCTTCGCGCGGCCCTGCGGCCCGCGGGCTTCCCATTCGCGCTGCGCGGCGCGCAGGCCGGCGGCGATGCGAGGAACGTCGGCCGGGTCCGTCCAGCTCACGGTTCCTGCGATGGCACCCGTGGCGGGGTCGTAAATGGTGCCGGAGCCGGGCGAACGGACGTCAGACGTAGCGGTCATACCGCCATCGTAACGACCAGGTGTGACGCGGGTCGCATCCGGCTTGACGCGTGTCAAAACCGAGGCGTACCGCACCGGGCGCTAGAGGATCACGCCAGGGCTTTCCGCGGGGTGCTCGGTGACCAGGCGGGCCGCCAGGCACACCAGACTGGACCCGAACAGCAAGGCGCCGACGGTGTCGGTGAAGTAGTGGTACGTGAAGGCCTGTCCGAGCATGCCCAACGGAACGAAGATGCCGGCCAGCACGCGTGACCACAGCACGGCCCCGGCCGCCAGGACGATGACGCCCAGCACCGTCACCATCAGCACGGTGTGTCCGCTGGGATACGCGAGCGCCCCACCTTTGTGACGACCGAACAGCTCCTTCAGGCCGCGCTCGATGAACACCGCCAGCTGGGGCGTCAACGCGATGACCGCGGCCAGACGCCAGCGCTTGTGCCACAACGCGATTCCCACCGCGATCACCAGCATCGCCATGAGCACACGCGGGTCGGTGAAGAACAGCAGCCAGCCGGTATACGGCTGGCCGTCCCGGCCGGCGTCCTGAAAGACGTCATCGACCGGCGTCGAGGCCTTGCCCACGCCCCAGCCCAACAGGGCCATCAGCCCCAGCCCGACTGGCGGCCACCAGCGGACGAACTTCTCGGTTGTCATCTGTGGGCGGCGATGCCCCGTACATACGCGGCCTGCCCGAGGTGCTGCGCGCAGTCGTCGACGATGCTCACCAGCCGCGCACTCGCGGTCACCGGAGGATTCCAGCGTCGGTCGACGATCCGCTCGAGATCCTCAGCCGTCACGCCCGCGACATATTCGAGCGTCACCTTGTGCACCGCGCGGTAGTACCCGACCAGCAGCTCGACCGGCGGCCGCACCTTGCCGACGTCCTCGGCGGTATGGCCGTATCCGATGTCATAACCGGGCGCGTCGCTCTTCGGCAGGTCGAGCGCGAACCGCTGCTCCCAGCCGGCACTCGTCCACACCTGGTGGATGCCCGCGACCTCGCACAGCTGCATGTCCTGACACCGCGCACTGTGCCACAGCAGCCAGGCGATGCTGTTGGCCTCCGGCGTCGGCCGCCACAGCGACACCTCTTCGGTCAGGCCGTCGGTGACCTCGTCGACGTGCTCGATGAGCCGAGTGAACGAGTCGCGCAACAGTTCCCGCGCCGCAGCGGTATCAGACATATCGCCGACGCTACCGGAGCGCACCGCTACCCGGCTGCGCCATGGAAGACCGCCTCGACGTTGTTGCCGTCGGGGTCGCGGACGAAGGCCCCGAAGTAGCCGGGGTGGTACTCGGGCCACAGCCGCGGCGCGTGCAACGACTCGGCGCCGAGCTCGACGGCCGCGTCGTGGAACGCGGTGACCGCATCGGTGTCCGCGGCCTGGAAGGCGACGTGCACCTCACGGTTCGGACCCGAGGCCTCCCCCGCGCCGGCATCGGCGATCCAGAAGTCGGGCTTGCCGTCACGGCCGTAACCGATGGCGACACCGAAATCCAGCTGCCGACTGAAGCCGAGCACGCCGAGAACGGTGTCGTAGAACTGCTGGGACTTGGCCCAGTCACTGCAGTTGATACCGAAGTGGTCGATCATGCCCAGATCGTGCCACGGGGCACCGACAACGCCGGAGCGACGAACCCGCATGGGTCCGCCGCTCCGAGCGTCGGTCGTGTCAGTTGTCGGCCAGGGTGCGGTAGAGCGCCTTCTTGGCCTCGGCGACCGCGGCGGACAGCGTGCTGACCGCCGTCTTCAGATCGGCCTTCTGCGCGTCGTTTCCGGTGAACTTGATCGTGCGCGCCAGCCCGGCGAGCTCGAACAAATCCTTGCGCAGCTTGATGACATCGCCGAACTTCCCCGCCTGCCCGAGGAAGGCCTGCACCGTCTCGCTGCTGACACCGCGCCAGGCGAGCAGCTGCTCACCGAACTCGGTCAGCGTCGCGACGCCGTCCTCGACCGTGGCCACGCCACGAGCCGCGAGCAGCGAGATGACGAACTCGACCTTGTCCACCGGAGGGGTGAATGCGCCGTCGGTGATCTCCGAAACCCGCTGCGAGAGCTGCTCGGCCGTGGCCGGGCCTTCCTGTAGTAGCGCAGCCGCGGCAATCGCGGCACGCTTGAGACGACCCTTGAAGAAGTGGTGCCCGGCACCCGGCCCGAAGCCGCCGCCGAAACCGCCACCGAAGCCGGGCCCGCAGGCACCGGGACCACCCGCGCCCGGACCGAAGCCCCCGAATCCGGGGCCGAAGCCTCCACCGAAACCGGGGCCGAAACCAGCTGAGAACATCGCATTTCCTTTCGTTGTTTTCGATGCATCTTGTACCTATCACGATACATCGGTTTTGCAATGCCTAGCCGTTCTAACTTCAACTCAAAGCCAACTCACAGATCTGATGACGGCCTGAGTCGTACGTTGTTCACATGAACGCAGCGGGCGTCGCCTACGACATCGTCATTCGCAACGGACTCATCGCCGACGGGTTGGGCGGCGCACCCTTCCAGGGCGATGTCGCAGTTCAGGACGGGTTGATTGCAGCCGTGGGCACGGTCGACGGGACCGGCGCCCGGGAGATCGACGCCACCGGCCTGCTCGTCACCCCTGGCTTCGTCGACCTGCACACGCACTACGACGGACAGGCCATCTGGTCCGACCGGATGACCCCGTCTTCCGCTCACGGCGTAACAACCGCCGTCATGGGTAACTGCGGCGTCGGCTTCGCGCCCTGCCGCCCCGACGACCACGACGTGCTCGTCGACGTGATGGCCGGCGTCGAGGACATCCCCGGCGTCGTGATGGTCGACGGCCTGCCCTGGACGTGGGAGACGTTCCCCGAATTCCTGGACGCCGTCGAGGCGCGGCACCGGGATATCGATGTGGCCGCGTTCCTCCCGCACTCGCCGCTACGGGTGTACGTCATGGGCCGGCGCGGCGTCGACCGCGAGCCCGCCACCCCCGAAGACCTGGCCCTGATGCGCAAGCTCGCGGCCGAGGCCGTGGAGTGCGGCGCGCTGGGCTTCGCGTCGTCGCGACTGACGCTGCACAAAACCTCTGGCGGACAGCCCATTCCGAGCCACGACGCGGCACAGGTCGAGATCGAAGCCATCGCCCGCGGCGTCGCGGACGGCGGCGGCGGACTGATCCAGTTCGTGCCCGACCTGCTGGCCGGTGACTACGAGATCGCGCTGAAAACCGTCTTCGACGTCGCGGCCGACGTCGGCCTGCCGGTGACGTTCACCCTGGCCGTCGGCAATGCCGGGCCGGCCACATTCGAGGACGCGCTGCGGATGGTCGAGAAGGCCAACGCCGACGGCGGGTCGATCTCGGCGCAGATTTTCCCGCGCCCCATCGGCCTGGTCATCGGCCTGGAGTTGTCCGGCAATCCGTTCGTGCTGTACCCGTCGTACCGCGAGATCGCCGATCTACCGCTGGCCGAGCGCGTCGCCGAGATGCGCAGACCCGAAGTACGCCAACGCATCCTGAACGACACCGCAGCTGCCGACGGCCACCCACTGATGTTCGCGGTGCAGGCGTGGGACTACATGTTCCCCCTCGGCACTCCCCCGAATTACGAACCGGCACCGTCGGATTCGATCGCCGCGCGCGCCGCCGCCCGCGGCGTCAGCCCGCTCGAAGAGGCCTACGACCGCGTCCTCGACGACGACGGCCGCGCCATGCTGCTCGTCACCCTCGCCAACTTCCGTGACGGTTCCCTCGACACCGTCGCCGAACTGATCCAGCGCGACGACGTCATCCTGGGCCTCGGCGACGGTGGCGCACACTACGGAATGATCTGCGACGCATCGTTTCCCACCTATCTGCTGACGCACTGGGTCCGCGACCGCGCCGCCTCCCGGCTGGACCTGGCGCACGCCGTGAAGGAACTGACATCGGTACCGGCGCGCGTCGCCGGCCTGAACGACCGCGGCCGAATCGCGGTGGGCTACAAGGCCGATCTCAACGTGATCGACCAGGACGCGCTGACGCTGCACAAGCCCACCATCGAACACGACCTGCCCGCCGGCGGGCGCCGCCTGGACCAGACCGCCGACGGCTACGTCGCGACCATCGTGTCCGGCGAGATCATCGCGGAGAACGGGGTACCCACGGCGGCCCGGCCAGGTCGGTTGGTGCGCGGCCGGCAACCCGCGCCGGCGTGAGCGGCGACCTATCCTGGCCTCATGAGTGTGAAGGTGGATCTGGAAAAACTCGGCGACACCTTGGCCGACTTCCCGTTCGGCTTTCTGATCACCGTCGGTGACGATTTCCGCCCGCACACGGTGGCCGTCGTCCCGACATTCGCCGGCGGCGCGCTGACGATCGAGCCCATCGGTAACACCACGCGGCGCAACGCCGGCGCTCACCCGGCCGTGACGGTGCTGTGGCCGCCGCGCGAACCCACCGGATACTCGCTGATCGTCGACGGCACCGCCGAAGCCACCGACACGGGCCTGCACGTCGTGCCCACCCGCGCAGTGCTGCACCGCAGCCCCGAAGGCGTCCACGACTGCGTGTCACTCAAGGAGACCTGAGTTATCCACAGGCTGACGATTGGGTACTACCGCCGCCCACCGTTGTCGGCTGCTATTGAGCGATGGGGGAAATAGAACAACTGGCGGCTGCGAACGGCGGGGTGGTGTCCGCGGCGCAACTGCGCGCCGCGGGAATGCCGCGCCCAGCAGGCTGGCCGCCGGTGCGGCGCGGCTGGTATGCCGGCCCCTCCGCAAACCCGCAGGTCGTCCGCGCGGTCTCCGCCGGTGGCATTTTGAGCTGTGTCTCTGTGCTACGCCACTACGGCGTCTGGGTGCCAGATTCTGGTTTGCATGTCCGGTATTCGAGGCGGGCCCGCCAATCCCGCCCGAGAGTTCGGTCCTGCCGGCCGTACCGCCTCGATCCACCCATCGTCGGAGCCATCGACCCGATCGACATTGCCGTCGCGTCGGCGGCGCACTGCCTGGACACTGAGGGGCTGATCGTCGTCCTGGACTCGATGCTGAACAAGCAAATGATCGAGATGGCCGACGCGCGGGACATTGTGTCGGCATCGCGCTTTGCGCATCTGAACCTGGCCGAGCGATTGGACCCGAAGAGCGAATCGGGCACGGAGACGATGATCCGATTACGCTTGCGCGCCTTGGGGATCCACCTACAAACCCAAGTGGACATTCCGGGAGTGGGCCGCGTCGACCTTTTGGTGGGCGACCGACTGATCATCGAAGCCGACAGCCGTGAGCACCATCTGTCCAAGTATCAGCCCGACCGGACGAGGGACAGGGTGGCCGTCGGCTTGGGGTTCCTGGCCATGCGACTGACCCATGAGGACGTTGTCTACCGCTGGGATCTGATTCTGGAGGACATTCTGTCGGTGGTCCGCAGGGGTGCACATCACGGCACGATCGCAATGTGACGCTGACAGCGTCACCATCGCAAATACGACCATGGCGGCGCTGTCAGCGTCACACAAGAAAAGGCCCGGCCTCCGAAGAGACCGGGCCTTCCCGTAAGAGCTGGACTTAGAAGTCCATACCGCCCATGCCACCGGTCGGGTCGCCGGCGGGAGCCGCGGCCTTCTCCGGCTTGTCGGCGACGACGGCCTCGGTGGTGAGGAACAGCGCCGCGATGGACGCCGCGTTCTGCAGCGCCGAGCGGGTGACCTTGACCGGGTCGGCAACGCCGGCGGCCAGCAGGTCCTCGTACACGTTGGTCGCGGCGTTCAGGCCGTGACCCGAGGGCAGGTTCGACACCTTCTCGGCGACGACGCCCGGCTCCAGACCACCGTTGAAGGCGATCTGCTTCAGCGGAGCCGACAGGGCGACACGCACGATGTTGGCACCGGTGGCCTCGTCACCCTCGAGCTTCAGCTCGTCGAGAGCCGGAGCCGACTGCAGCAGGGCCACGCCACCACCGGCGACGATGCCCTCTTCGACGGCGGCCTTCGCGTTGCGAACGGCGTCCTCGATGCGGTGCTTGCGCTCCTTGAGCTCCACCTCGGTGGCAGCGCCGGCCTTGATGACTGCAACGCCACCGGCCAGCTTGGCCAGGCGCTCCTGCAGCTTCTCGCGGTCGTAGTCGGAGTCGCTGTTCTCGATCTCGCTGCGGATCTGGGCCACGCGGCCGGCGATGGCCTCGGCGTCGCCGGCACCCTCGACGATGGTGGTCTCGTCCTTGGTCACGACGACCTTGCGGGCCTTGCCCAGCAGGGTGATGTCGGCGGTCTCGAGGGACAGGCCGACCTCTTCGCTGATGACCTGGCCACCGGTGAGGATCGCCATGTCCTGCAGCATCGCCTTGCGACGGTCACCGAAGCCCGGGGCCTTGACGGCGATGGACTTGAAGGTGCCGCGGATCTTGTTGACGACCAGGGTCGACAGGGCTTCGCCCTCGACGTCCTCGGCGATGATCAGCAGCGGCTTGCCCGACTGGATGACCTTCTCCAGCAGCGGCAGCAGGTCCTTGACGGTCGAGATCTTCGAGCTGACCAGCAGGATGAACGGGTCCTCGAGGACCGCTTCCTGACGCTCGGCGTCGGTCACGAAGTAACCCGAGATGTAGCCCTTGTCGAAGCGCATACCCTCGGTGAGCTCCAGCTGCAGGCCGAAGGTGTTGCTCTCCTCGACGGTGATGACACCCTCGTTGCCGACCTTGTCCATGGCCTCGGCGATCAGGTCACCGATGGACTGGTCACCGGCCGAGATACCGGCGGTGGCAGCGATCTGCTCCTTGGTCTCGACCTCCTTGGCGGAAGCCAGCAGGCCCTTGGTGACAGCCTCGACGGCCTTCTCGATGCCGCGCTTCAGGCCGAGCGGGTTGGCGCCGGCCGCGACGTTGCGCAGGCCTTCGCGAACCAGGGCCTGGGCCAGCACGGTGGCGGTGGTGGTGCCGTCGCCAGCGACGTCGTCCGTCTTCTTGGCAACTTCCTTGACCAGCTCAGCGCCGATCTTCTCGTACGGGTCCTCGAGCTCGATCTCCTTGGCGATGGACACACCATCGTTGGTGATCGTGGGGGCGCCCCACTTCTTCTCCAGGACGACGTTGCGACCCTTGGGGCCCAGCGTCACCTTCACGGCGTCGGCGAGGCTGTTCAGGCCCCGCTCGAGGCCACGGCGGGCCTCTTCGTCATACGCAATTGTCTTGGCCATTGCGAAGTAATTCCTCCGGTTGGGAATTGCACGTCTTTGGTCAGGCGCAGCGCCCGCGACGGACGGCCTGGGCTGTGCTCGCAGATGCGGCCCCGGCCTCACTGTCCTGACCTAGCACTCACCTATCGAGAGTGCCAACGTCTTTTTAGCACTCAGGCAGGGCGAGTGCAAGGTTGTTCGCCATCCGCGCAGGCACCGCTTCGCGGCCGGAAATCAGGACGCCGACCGGTACTGCGCCACCTGCGCCGCGTAATCGTCGAGCAGGCGCAGCGATTCGTCCTTGCCGACCGACGGCAGGAACAACCCGAGCTGGCCGAAGCCGAGGTCTTCAGCGGTACGCCAGTAGTCCGGTTTCAGGGGTGTACCGAACATCGCGAGCGGCACGTCGTAGTCCGCGCCCGAGCGCAACTGCGCCGTTCGTTCCGCCAGCACGTCCCTGGGGAAAGGATTCGAAATCCAGCCCGCCCGGTGACGCAGCACCCGCTTGACGGTGGCATCGGAGTTGCCGCCGACATAGATGGGGGGATGCGGTTTCCGGACCGGCTTGGGCCGGCAGTACGACGCATCGAAGTTGACGAATTTGCCGTGATATTCGGCGGGCTCGGTGGTCCACAGCGCCGTGATCGCTTCGATGCTCTCGTCCAGCCGGGCACCCCGGGTTTTCGGATCGGTGCCGTGGTCCCGCATCTCCTCCAGATTCCAGCCGGCACCGACGCCGAAGATGAACCGGCCACCGGAGATGAGATCGATGCTGGCGGCCTCCTTGGCCGTGTGGATCGGATCCCGCTGGATGAGCAGGGCGATGCCGGTGAACAGCTCGATGGTCGACGTCACCGCCGCCGCGGCGGCAAGCGTCACGAACGGGTCGAGCGTGTTGTAGTACCAGGGCGGCAGCTCCCCACCGTTCGGATACGGCGACTCACGGCTCGCGGGAATGTGACTGTGCTCGGCGACGATGAGCGACGCGAAGCCGCGCTCTTCGATCGCGCGGGCCAGCGAAACCGGATCAATACTGTCGTCATCGACGAAGGTCGAGATCCCGAACTTCATACGGCCGACGCTACTGACGTGGCCGCAGCCCGTCCATCATCAATTCGACGACGCGGTCAGCGGCGTCGGCGCTGTACCGCTGCGCGGCGTTCGCCGCCACGAGCAGCGTCTTCACATCCGACGCCGTGACGTCCGCCCGAACCGCACCGGCGCCCTGGGCGGCGGCCAGCAGTTCACCCAGCAGCGCCAGGAATTCCTCTTCGACATCGGGCACCAGGGCGTGGACGTCGATCCCGAGGCCGGCGAGTGCGTCGACCAGGCCCTGGTCGGTTTCGCCCCACCGAACCATCGACCGCAGGAAGTCGAACAGCGCGTCGCCCGGCGCGTCCGACGCCAGACACGCCCGGCCGGCACCCATGACCGTTTCCAGCCGATCCTCGATCACCGCGCGGTAGAGATCGTCCTTGGTCGGGAAGTGCCGGTAGACGGTGCCGGCGCCGACGCCGGCCCGCCGGGCGATCTCGTCGATGGGCACGGAAAGCCCCTCATCGGCGAAGGTTTGATAGGCGACTTCCAGCACGCGAGCGCGGTTCCGGGCCGCGTCGGCCCGCAGTGGCCTCTTCGGTTCGCAGATCATCATGCTCCCGGGAACAAATTAAACGGGGCGACCGTTCCGGATAAGTGAAGCATCCGGGGCGCTCGCCCCGGATAAGGCCCAGGCTACCGAGGAACCGTCATGACCAAGTGGACCACCGCCAACATCCCCGACCAGACCGGACGCACCGCCGTCATCACCGGCGCGAACACCGGCCTCGGCTACGAGACCGCAGCAGCGCTCGCCGCCAAGAACGCACACGTCGTGCTCGCCGTCCGCAATCTCGACAAGGGCAAGGACGCCGTCGACCGCATCCGGCAGGCCACGCCCGACGCCGACGTCGCCCTTCAGGAACTCGACCTCAGCTCGTTGCAGTCGGTTCGCGAAACCGCCGAACAGCTGAAGTCCGAATACCCGGCGATCGACCTGCTGATCAACAACGCCGGCGTGATGTGGACGCCGAAGCAGACCACCGCCGACGGGTTCGAGATGCAGTTCGGCACCAACCACCTGGGACACTTCGCATTGACCGGACTCCTGCTCGACCAGCTGCTGACGGTGCCCGGCTCACGCGTCGTGACGGTCAGCAGCCTGGGCCACCGGATTCGCGCCGCCATCCACTTCGACGACCTGCAATGGGAACGCCGCTACAACCGGGTGGAGGCCTACGGGCAGTCCAAGCTCGCCAACCTGCTGTTCACGTATGAACTGCAGCGCCGGCTGACGGGCGCCGAGACCGTCGCCCTCGCGGCACACCCGGGCGGGTCGAACACCGAACTGGCGCGGCACGTGCCGGTGCCGCCCGCCGTCCTGGCACCCGTCGTCGACCGGCTGTTCCAAAGTGCCGCGATGGGCGCCCTGCCCACTCTGCGCGCCGCCACCGACCCCGCCGCATTCGGCGGCCAGTATTACGGACCCGACGGACGGTTCCAGCAGACCGGGCACCCGAAGGTCGTCGGCTCGAGCGACCAGTCCCATGACACCGAGCTGCAGCAGCGGCTGTGGGCGGTCTCCGAAGAACTGACCGGCGTCACGTTCCCGGTGTGAGCAAAAAGAAGTCCTGTGGGTTGTGCGACAGGAGGTTTCGCACAACCCACAGGACTGTCTCGGCTTCGAAGCGCCTCAGTAGCCGATGTTCAGCAGCCCGTTGCGCCCGTCGCCGACGGTGACGACGCCGCCGCTCCCGTTACCGATGTTGACGATGCCGGTGTTCAGGTTGCCCATGTTGGCGACGCCGGTGTTGCCATTGCCGAGGTTCAGGATGCCCTTGTTTCCGAAACCGAAGTTGAGGACGCCGGTGTTATTGGAGCCGCCGTTGAGCACACCGTCGTTGCTGCCGGGTCCGAGGTTGATGCCGGAGTCGGCGGACGCCGCGCCGGCGCCGAGCAGCGCGATGGCACCGGCACTGGCCACTGCCGCTCCCACGAGGACGGTTGAACGGATCATCGACATGACTTCTCCTTCGCTAGCCCGAATATGGATAGATAGAGAGTAGACAGCAGCCGGGCGAATGCGAAGCAATTTGGCAAATATCGCTACTCGATTACGCGTATGCGAGAGCGCGACCTGTCACAGGTTCACAAGATATGTCGCAATGCAGCGGCCGAGCGTCGAAAATGTGCCAAAGTGATTAATTACCAGCGATATTCACACACGTCACAGGTCACCTATATTTACCGGGTGAATTGATTTTCAACAGAATCATCGTCGGTTCCAGCCCACGATCGCCGCAAATACAACGAGTATGGCAAATTACCGCCCGAGCAACGTATTTACGTCATTGAGAAATTGCGTAACGTCGCCGTCGCGCATCTTCATTTGCTGACAGTGTCACGGACGGGCCTTCATCCACACCGATCCGATGGACCCTTCACCAATCCTGAAACACGCCACCGCGACAGCCCGGATACACCCGGCCGGCACCGCCACTCAGGGCCCGCACCTGCCCGAAGATGCCAAATCGGTTGTGCACTACAGAAATGAACGTGTTCTAACATATTTAAGACGCTTACGCCGCCCGGCGACCCGGCCGTCGGAGCGCAGACCCGTAACCCCAGGGCCCGAATATTTTCAAAATATGCACGGCAGCCGACTTTCCGCAGGTGAGAACGCCTTTTCCGAAACGGTGCCGGTACCGGCGGTCCGCGATACGAACGGCCGCTCACTTTCCTCAAGATGTTCACAGCTTGCGATTACGGGTGTTAGTCTCCCCACGTTTATTGACGGGGGTGGTGTTTCTCACACCCGACGCACGAGGAGGATCGTGGGCAAGCACAGGGCAGTGGGGACGAACAGCTGGTGGAGTGCGGCCGGGCCGCTCGCGGCTGCGGGCTTGACCAGTGCGGCATTCGCCAGCGCCGGTGTGATGCTGCTATTGGGACCCGATTCTCCGACTATGCAGTCGGTGACCGCGGACATCCGGCTCGTCAACACCGAGAGCTCCACCGGCGACAGCGGCTCCAAGTCGGGCAACTCCGGCGCCACCAAGACCACGGACAGCAAGACCAAGAACCCGAGCAAGCCCAAGCCGACGAAGCCGTCCACGAAGCCGACGCCGTCGACCGAGCCCGGTGACACCTCTTCGCCCGGTTCCACGAGCGGCACCCCGCGCACCCCGCGTCAACAGGCGCAGGACCGGATGCGCCAGTACGCCGACGAAGCCAGAAAGGCGCTCAACGATCTGGCGAAGGGCCCCAAGGTAAAGCCCACCCCGGGCAACAAGCCCAAGCACGCCAGCACCCCTGACGGCACCTCGAGCGCCTCGACCGGTAGCTCCAACGCCGGTACCCCCGGTACTCGCCCCGCACGGGGCCCGCAGTCAACTGCCGGGGTGTCCACCGACGGCACTGCCGGCGGACGCAAGGCCACCGCACCCGGCACCAAGCCGACGGCACCGAACCCCACGACCAGCCCGGCCGGCGCCACGACCCCGACGGTTCCGAGTGGCCCGTCCACCTCGTCGGGCGCGGCCTCCCCGGGTACCGGGGCGGTCATGACCGCCCCCACGAGCAGGCCGTTCAACCCGATCACCGGCCTGCTGTCCGCCGTCGGCCTGGGCACCATGCTGGCTCCCGACGCACCGACCCATCCCGACCAGATGCCCGGCGTCTGGGCCGTGATGGCCTGGGTGCGTCGCCAGGTGGAGTACGGCGTCGTCGCCAACAAGCGCCTGCACCCGGCAGCCTCGGCTGCCGTGTCCGCCACGGCCCCGCCGACCGCGGCCAAGCCGCTGAGCGCGGTCAACCCGCTCGCGGCGGCCAACCCCACGGCTGCGCCCGTACCTGAGGCCGCGGTCAACCCCCTGGCTGCCGTCAACCCGCTGGCCGCGATCGGCCCGCTGGCGCTGCCCACGTTCGTCGACCCGACGGTGATCGTCGCCAACTGGATTTACCAGAACGTGCACTTCGGCGTGCAGGCCTGGATCAACAGCCCCATCGGCTTCGTGGTCGACACCGGCATCAACCTGTTGGCCGGCCAGTACCTGATCGGCAACGGCGCCAACGGCAACGTGATCAACCCCAACGGCGGCAACGGCGGTCTGTGGTTCGGTGACGGTGGCAAGGGTTACTCGAGCGGCCTTCCCGGTGTCACCGGCGGTAATGGCGGCAACGCCCGCGGCTTCGGCAACGGCGGCGCGGGCGGCGCCGGCTACTCGGGCTTCGGCATCTTCACGCCGACGAACGGCGGTAACGGCGGCAACGCCGGCGGGATCGGTCATGGCGGCGCCGGCGGCAAGGGCGGCGACGGTGCCAACGGCGCCGATGGCCTTGCCGCGCTGGGCCAGAACGGCGGCAACGGTCAGACCGGCGCCAACGGCGGCATCGGGGGCAATGGCGGCCACATCTTCGGCATCGGCGGACGCGGTGGCGCCGGCGGCAAGGCCGGCAATGGCGGTAACGGTGGCTCGGGTGTCCTCGGTGGCGGAGCCCTCGGCGGCGGCGGAAACGGCGGCAACGGTGGCAACGGCGGTGTCGGCGGCAAGGGCGGCCAGAAGGTCGGGTTGATCGGTACGGTCGGCGCCGGCGGCACCGGCGGCGCGGCCGGATACGGCGGCAACGGCGGCAACGGCTCCGACGGCAGCTCGTCACTGATCCCGGACGGCGGCAAGGGCGGTGACGGCGGCAACGCCGGTACCGCAGGCGCCGGCGGCTTCAACGGCAGCGGCAAGAAGCAGGCCGCGACCGGCAACGCCAGCGCGACCGGCGGCAACGGCGGTAAGGGCGGCAACGGATTCGACACCATCACCGCGATCGGCGTCGCGGGCAATGGCGGCGCCGGCGGCAACGGCGGCTCGGGTGGTACGGCGGGCAACGGCGGTAACGGCGGAGCGGGCGGCACCGGTGGTAACGGCGCCAATGGCCTTGCCGCACTTGGCGAGAACGGCCCCAACGGCGGCCACGGCGGCGTCGGCGGCAACGGTGGCGCGGGCGGTACCCAGTCCGGCAACGGCGGCAAGGGCGGTGCCGGTGGCGACGCAGGCAACGGCGGCAGCGGCGGCTCGGGTGTCCTCGGTGGCGGAGCCCTCGGCGGCGGCGGCAACGGCGGCAGCGGTGGCAACGGCGGCGGTGGCGGCAAGGGCGGCGCGGCAGCTCATGGCACCGTCGGGGCCGGCGGCACCGGCGGCGCAGCCGGAAACGGCGGCAACGGTGGCAACGGCTCCGACGGCAGCTCGTCGCTGATCCCCGACGGCGGCAAGGGCGGCAACGGTGGCAACGCCGGCACCTCGGGCGTCGGCGGCTTCAACGGCGCAGGTGTCAGCCAGGCCGCGAATGGCGTGGGCGGCAACGGCGGCAACGGCGGTAAGGGCGGCAACGGGTTCAACACCATCACCGCGATCGGCGTGGCCGGTAACGGTGGCGCCGGCGGTAACGGTGGTTCCGGCGGATCCAACGGCAACGGCGGTAACGGCGGCGCTGGTGGTATCGGCGGTAGCGGCGCCGATGGTCTTGCCGCACTTGGCGAGAACGGCCCCAACGGCGGCCACGGCGGCGCCGGTGGCATCGGTGGCGCGGGCGGCACGAACGCCGGTAACGGCGGCACCGGCGGAACCGGCGGTGCGGGTGGCAATGGCGGTAGCGGCGGCTCGGGCGTCCTCGGTGGCGGAGCCCTCGGCGGCGGCAAGGGCGGCAACGGCGGTAACGGCGGCGTCGGCGGCAAGGGCGGCGCGGCCGCCCACGGCACCGTCGGTAGCGGTGGCAAGGGCGGCGCAGCCGGAAACGGCAGCGACGGCGGCAACGGCTCCGACGGCAGTTCCTCGCTGATCCCCGACGGCGGCAAGGGCGGTGATGGCGGCAATGCCGGCACCTCGGGCGCCGGCGGCTTCAACGGCGCGGGCGTCAACCAGGCCGCCAGTGGGGCGGGCGGCAACGGTGGCAACGGCGGTAAGGGCGGCAACGGGTTCAACACCATCACCGCAGTCGGCGTGGCCGGTAACGGCGGCGCCGGCGGTAACGGTGGTTCCGGCGGATCCAACGGCAACGGTGGCAACGGCGGTGCCGGTGGCATCGGTGGCAACGGCGCCAATGGTCTTGCCGCACTTGGCGAGAACGGCCCCAACGGCGGCCACGGCGGTGCCGGTGGCATCGGTGGCGCCGGCGGCACCAACGCCGGTAACGGCGGCACCGGCGGTGTCGGCGGCAAGGGCGGTAATGGCGGCAGCGGCGGCTCGGGCGTGCTCGGCGGCAACACCGGTGGTTCCGGTGGTGTGGGCGGTAACGGCGGCGCCGGCGGCAAGGGCGGCGCGGCCGCCCACGGCACCGTCGGCAACGGCGGCAAGGGCGGCGCAGCCGGAAACGGCGGCACCGGTGGCGCCGGGTCGGACGGCATTTCGTCGATCCAGCGCAACGGCGGCACGGGCGGTGCCGGTGGCGCCGCGGGCAACGCCGGGGCCGGTGGTTTCAACGGCGCCGGCGTCAGCCAGGCCGCCAACGGTGTGGGCGGTAACGGCGGGGACGGAGGCAAGGGCGGCAACGGCTTCGACGCCCTCACGATCCTGGGCACCGCGGGCCGTGGTGGCGACGGCGGCGCCGGCGGTGCGGGCGGCCTGACCGGCAACGGCGGCGCGGGTGGCGCCGGCGGTACCGGTGGCAACGGCGCCGACGGGACCATCGGGGCATCGCTGGGAGCCACCGGCCTGTCCGGCACCAGCGGTGGTGCCGGCGGTAACGGTGGCGTCGGCGGCGCGGGCGGCACGGTCTCGGGCGTCGGCGGCGCGGGCGGTGTCGGCGGCACCGGTGGCACCGGCGGAAACGGCGGCGTCGGCGGCCTTCCGGCTTTCGGCTCCAACAACGCGGCCGGTATCAGCGGCGGCGGTGGCTTCGGAGGCACGGGTGGCGCCGGCGGCGCCGGTGGCAACGGTGGTGCCGGCGGATTCTCCGCGAACGGCATCGACGGAGCCGGCGGCAATGGTGGCGTCGGCGGCAATGGTGGTATCGGCGGCGACGGCCAGGACGGCGCGAACGGCATTCCGTTCATCAACGGCAACGCCGGTGCCACCGGCGGCGTCGGTGGCCACGGCGGCGCCGCAGGCGCCGGCGGTAATGGCGGCTCCTCTGGCGACAACGTCGGTGGTGTCGGCGGTAACGGTGGCGTCGGCGGTGCCGGTGGCACCGGTGGCGACGGCGGCAATGGCTACAACGACAACATCACCCAGTGGGGCAACGGTGGCAATGGCGGAGCCGGCGGCACCGGTGGTACCAGTGGCAATGGCGGTAACGGCGGCACCGGTTCGATAACCGGCGCCGGCGGCAACGGTCCCGCTGGTGGTGCGGGCGGCGCGGGCGGTTCGGGCGGCGCCAACGGCGGCCACGGCACGCACGACGGCACCGACGGCGCCACGGGCGCCGGCGGCGCCAGTGGTTCCGGCGGCACCGGCAACCCGGCCGGCGGCTCCGGAGTCCTGATCTAGCCACGAATGACGAATGCGGTGTGGCGCCGGTCGGCGCCAAACCGCATTCGTCTGTTCAGGACGGCCCGTGCCGTCACCTGCGCAGGTCCAACAACTCCTCCTGGAACCCGCCGAACCGTCGGCCCGGTTCGACGAGATGCACTTCGAGAATCCAATGACATTGCCGCCCTTGGGAATCCAGTCGCCGCATCGGCAGGTCCGAGCCGGGCGCCACATAGGAGTCGATCTCGTGGCCACGGATCTTCTCGTGTGGAAACTCCCCGACGAGGTGTCCGGCGATCGCGCCACCGAACTCCCAGCCGGCAGCGCGACTCAACCCGACGACGTGGTCGAACAACTGCGCGCCGGTGATGTCCGGGGTCGACTCGAAGTGCGCCCGCGCCGCTTCCCACACCTTCGGTAAGTCGTTGCGCAAGGCCAACTTTCGTGGATCGTCACCGAGCACAAAGGTACGGCCGAAGTCGGCTTCCCACTCTTCGAAGAGCGGGCCGAGGTCGACGAACACGATGTCGTCGTCGGTGATCACCCGGTCGGGCGGATTGTCCCGCGCGGTCGCGAGCGTGTTCTCGCCGCCATGGACGATCCGCTTGTGCCAGTGCCGGGTGACGCCGAGGATTTCGGCCGCCAGATCACGGATCTCGTCGGTCACCTGACGCTCGCCGACGCCCGGCCGGATCAGCCCGCGTTCTTCGATGGCGGCGAACAGTTCCGCCGCTTTGTCCTGAGCATCCAGAAGCCGCGCGGCGCGCATGCCCTCGTCAAACTTCTCCACCGCACCGATGCTAGGCGGGCCGCACGAACTCCCACCCGGCCGCCCGCATATCGGCGATGGCCCCGGCGTAGCCGGCCGCGGTACCCGACCCCGGGTGGTTCATGTGGGAGATGACGATGGAACCGGGCTGCGCTCCAACGACATTCGCGCGCACCCGGCCCGCGGGCAAGGTGGCGCCGCAATCACCGTTGACGCTGAACCCGAGCGGCTGCAGCCCCAGGTCGCGCACGATCTGCACGGCGACGTCGTCGTAGTGCGCGGTGCCGGGCCGGAACCAGGTGGGTGCCCGGCCGGTCAGTGCGGTGAGCTTCAGCTGGTTGCCCCACACCTCGTCGACGACCTCGGCGGCCGACCGCGTGCCGGCGATGCCGTAGGCGGCCCGGCCGGTCACCGACAGCGGCACATGACGGGTGCCGTGGTTGCCGATCTCGAACAGCGGGTTGGCGGCCAGCTGTGCGGCGCGGTCGGGGTGCTGGTCGATCCACCGGGAATTGAAGAAGAGCACCGCGGGCACGTTGTTGCGCTGCAACGTGTCGAGCAGCGCGTCGTCGACTCCGCCGCGGCAGGCGTCGAACGTCAGCGCGAGCTGGCGCCCGCGGGCCGGCATCGACGTGACGATCCCGGGCAGCGCCATCCCCCATTGCGTCGGCACCCGGCGCGTGTACTGGCCGGCGACGGCGCTCGGATCCTGCGCGGCGACGCTCGGCGCGGCCAGCGCCAGCGAACCGGCAGCTGCGGCCCCAGCAGCCAGGAAGACGCGTCTGGTTATCACCGCACGGACGCTAGGCCGGGACTCTGAACAACGCGTGTCCGCAGCCTGTGAGTTCGCCCCGAACCGCGTGAACGACGGGCCGTCCTATGGTGAGAGTCGAGGAGCCGGACGCTCGATGGCCACCAGGAGTCGATCATGTCGTTGGTAGTACCGCCTTATCCCCCGGCCCGGTACACATCCGCTCAGCCAGAAGTCAGTGCCACGCTGCGGCGCGGTGACGAGCCGCCCGATTACGACTCACACGGCGTGATCCAGTACCACTACCTCGCGAACCAGAAGAAGACCGCGGGCGACTACGGCCTGTACCGCGTCGACATCGCGCCGCGCGGCGGTGGCCCGGGCCCGCATTTCCACCGCGCCATGTCCGAGGCGTTCTTCGTGCTGTCCGGCACCATGACGCTGTACGACGGCACCGACTGGGTGCGGGCCGGCCCCAACGACTTCCTCTATGTCCCGCCGGGTGGCATCCACGGTTTCCGCAACGAGGCCGACGAGCCCGCATCGGTTCTGATGCTGTTCGCCCCGGGTGCACCCCGCGAGGCCTATTTCGAGGGGTTCGGCCAACTCGCCGACATGACGGACGACGAACGTCGCGAGTGGTTCATCAAGCACGACAACTTCTTCGTGGAATAACGCCCGGCGGCCGGGCCTCGGACCGGCGTTCTCTCGAGCCGTGCACATTGAGTCATTTGTCTCTACCGGCCAGTAACACAAACATCCCATGATGTGCGTTGCCGTCAATATTTGTTCGATCCGTGATCGAACCGACGGAAAAGTCAGGTAGACGCTGCCGCCACCATCCGGCCGCAGCGAATGAGAGGAAACCCATCTTGCACGCCGCCGTTCGATCGTCCGTCCTTTCCGGAGCCACCCTGCTGACAGCGGGAGCCATCGCAGTCACTCCCGTCCAACCACTGGCCCACATGCCGTCGCTCCCGTCGATCAGTCACGCGGTGTCGACTGCCGCCGTCAACCTGACCAGCAGTCCGTTCGACCTGTACGGCCAGGTTCTGAAGACCGCCGCCGGCAACCTGCAGGCCGACGTCAAGTCCTACCTGGACCTGGGGCTTTTCCCGATCCTGCGTCAGATTCTGACCAACCAGGTCGGCACCATGACCGGTCTGGTCAACGCGCTCGGCGAGAGCGGCAAGGCCGTGGTCACGGCGCTGACCAAAGAGGTGCCCGGCTACCTCGGGGCCGCGTTCAGCGACCTCGGCAAGGCCAACGTCGAGGGCGCGCTCAACAACCTCCAGCTGGCGATCGTGCTGCCCATCTTCGCCGCGATCAACCCGATCGGGCCCCTGCCGAAGGCCCTCGGCAACCTGATTTCGCAGCCGCTGCAGAGCGTCATCAACATCGCCAACGATCTGCCGAACATCATGCTCGAGCTCGGCGTCGGCCTCATCGGACCGGTCGCCAGCACCCTGGGCGCCATGGGGACCGCCACGCAGAACGTCATCAACGCGATGAAGGCCGGCGACCTCGGCAAGCTGGCGACCGCCGTCATCCAGGCGCCCGCCACCGTCATCGACGGCCTGCTCAACGGTGGCTACGGCCCCAACCTCGGTGCGCTGCTGGGACTCAACATCCCCGGCTTCAACATCTACGGCGGCGGCCTGTTCGGCGGCGGGGCAACCGTCCCCGGCGGCACCACGATCGCCGGTACGGTGCAGGCCATCGTCGCCGTCGTGAAGTCGATCCTCAACGACATCACCCCCGCCAAGCCGGCTGCGGCTGCCGCAACGACCACCACCAAGGCCGTCTCCGATATCGCCGCCGTGCCCTCCACCACCGCCACGACGGTGACGCTGAGCACCGCCGCGGCGACGAAGGCCGGCGCGACCGACACCGCGAGCACCGACAAGGTCAAGGCGACCGGCTCGACGAGCGAGTCGACCGGTCCGGCGACCGAGGGCACGACCAAGGCCGGTGAGACCAAGGCCGGCGAGACCACCGGCACCGACGGCAAGGCCACGGACTCGGCGTCGGCCGGTGGCACCAAGCCCGGTGACAGCAAGACCGGTGACAGCAAGACGGGTGACACCAAGACCGGCGACACCAAGACGGGTTCCAGCTCCAGCTCCAGCAGCTCGGGCTCGTCCTCGTCCTCCTCGTCGTCGTCCTCGGGCAGCGATGGCACCAAGACGACCACCCCCGGCCGCAAGGGCCATCAGGGCAAGGCGGGCTCCGACTCCGGTTCGAGCGCCGGCGCCGGCACGGGTTCGTCGTCGAGCTCTTCGGGTTCGGCGTCGGGATCGGACTCGGGCGCCAAGGGCGGCAGCACCAAGGGTGGCAGTGACAAGGGCTCGCACACCGGCTCGAAAAGCAAGTCGAAGTCGCACAGCGCGGCCTGACGCGTGAGACCGGTCGGCGGCGGCGGATTTTCCGTCGCCGCCGACTTTCCGTTTGCGGACCTCAGGGACGGTCGCTCGTCCAGCCGGCTGGGCGCGCCACATCATGAATCTGATGGCGGCTGGTGACACCGAGCTTGGGGAACGACCGATACAGGTGGTTGGACACCGTTCGCACCGACAGGTTCAAGATGCTCGCGATCTGCGGGTTGGTGTACCCCTCGCTGACGAGGTAGACGACGTTGTGTTCCTGCGAGCTCAACGTGCCGGTCTGCACCGACGACGAATGCGGACGCACCCCGGCAGCCCGCAGCTCACGGGTGCACAGGTCGACCCACGGCGCCGCGCCGAGGTCCTGCATGACGGTCAGGGCCGCGGCCAATTGGTGCTGGCAGTCCCGGCGCCGTCGGTGCCGGCGCAGCCATCCGGCGTAACTGATGCGCAGCCGCGCCCGCTCGAACGGCCACCGGTTGCCTGCCGGATCGGCGAGCGCCTCGACATAGCGCGCCCCGGCGGTCTCTGGATTGAGGACGGCGTCCGCATGCGCGACCAGCTGGGTCAACCGCGGTGACACGGATCTGGGGAGATGACTCACGATCCGGGTCAGTTGTTCGCGGGCCCGATCGATGCGGCCCGTCAGCACCGCGGCCTCGGCGTAATCCGCCAACGCCAGATACGACGCATACGCGTGCAGCGGCAATCCGGACTCGTCGAACAGCTCCGCCAGTTCGGCGTGGGCGGTCGTGTCCTGGTTCTCGGCCAGGGCGATCGAACCCGCGACGTGGTGCATCCACGCCGCCAGCGCGGGCCGGTCCCGGAAATCTGCCAACGCCGCGGCCGACTTGAGGCGCGCACGGCCGGTGGCGATCTGCCCGCGCCGGGCCGCCACGGTGGCGATCACCAGATCCGCGATCCGCGCGACGACCGGAACGCCGGCGACGGCCGCCGAAGAACTCATGGTGGTCGCCGCATCGACGGCCTCATCCCAGCGGCCCGATTCGACGAAGGCCCAGGACAGGGCGGTCGAGGCCAAGCCACCGAAGCGCGGCGCCAGCGCCCCGGTGTGCGCGCCGCGCAGGCAGCGCACCGCCACGTCAGGTTCGCCGGCAAGCCAGGCCGCCGCCCCGACCGCGGTGAGCCCGACGGCGTCGCCGACCCGGCCGGACAGCGCGACGATCTCCGGCGACATCAGATGGGCCCGGTGCAGATCGGTGGCGGTACGGATCCAGAGCCGGTCGGCGAGGGCGGGCACGTTCCGGGGTGGCGCGGTGTCCTCCAACTGCCGCAGCAGGCGGGTGACACCACACCGCCCCGCGGCGTCGTCGGCGATGAAGGTGACTGTCGCGGCCACCCGCAACGACTCCCAGGCGACCGCCGGAGCGACGTCGATCGCCAGGCCGGCCGACTCGAGCAGCAGGTCCAGCACCCGCTGGTTGTCGGCATCCCAGCAGCGCGCCGATCCCAACTCGGTGTGGGCGCGCACCCGGGAGATGACGTCATCGACGCCGTCGAGCGCACACCGGCTCAGCGCCGCGGCCCAGTGCGGGTCGCCGGCGTTGCGGGCCAGGGGCGCGGCGCGCACCAGATGCCGGGCATGTTCGCCGATATCGGTGGTCAGCATCGCCGCGCGCTGCATGGTCACGGCGGCGGCCAGGTAGCCATCCCGGCGCAGCACCTCGTCGCAGGTGTCGGCCAGCTGCGCGGCCAGCGCATCGTCGGGCTTGAGCGCCGCTTGCGCGCGATGCCAGACCTGCCGGTGCGGTAGCGCGGCCAGGGCATCGGCGAGCCTGAGATGTGCCGCCGAGCGGGCTGCCGCCGGGGCCCGGTGATACGCCGCGGACCGCAGCAGCGGATCGAGGAACCGCACGCCGCCGGGCTCGACCCGGACGATCCCGGCGATCTCGGCCGGGGCGAGGACCTCGGGGTCCGCCAGTGCCGCGGGCATCAGATGCCGCAGATCGTGGTCGGAGGCCGCCGCGAGCACGAGCAGCGCGGCCCGCGTCGTTCCGGGCAGCAGTGCAAGGCGGCGGCTGTAGAAACCGAGGCTCGCGGCGGGCAGCGCCAGGGGCTCGGCGGCGGGGCCCACCGTGAGGTCAGCGGCCGCGGCGGTCTCGGCGAAGGCGATGACGGCCGCGGGGTTGCCCGCGGCGGCCGTCAGCACCTGCTCGCGGCGCAAGCCCCGCGGTACCGATGGCTGCCGGTCGAGCAGCACGGCAGCGTCACCGCGCTCGAGCGGCGAAAGTTCGATCTCGACGGCGCGGCCGTCCCCGCTGAGGATCTTTCCGGCCGTGGCCGGGATCGCCAGCACGACGGTCAACGACCGCCCTGCGCTGCGACGGGCCGCGAATATCATCGCCGTGCGCGACGGGGCGTCGAGCCACTGCCCGTCGTCGATGCAGACCAGGACCGACTGCCGTTTCTCCACCGCGTCCAGGAGGCCGAGCAGCGCCATGGCGACCCGGACGGTCTCGAGTTGCTCCCCGCTGGGCGACCGCAGCGCCTCGTCGATGACGCGCTGGTACTGCCGCGCCTCGTCGCCCCAGCAGCCCAGGGCGTGCACGAGCTGGTGGACGCCGGCGAACGGGGTATCGGCTTCACCCGGCGTTCCGGCGATCGACAGCACCCGGAACCCGAGCTCACATGCGTGCCGGCAGGCGACGTCGAGCAGTGCGGTCTTGCCGGACCCGGCGGCACCGGACACCACCACGGTGCGCCCGCGCGGGGTGTCGCTGATCGCGGCCATCAACCGCGAAAGTTGTTCGCCGCGACCGACGAGTTCCGGGGGCGGCGCGGCCAACCGTTCCGGACAGGGCTCAGCGACCACACCACCTCCTGTGATCCACGTCCCACCCGATGCCGAACGTTAGGCAGGCCTCACCTCACTGTCAACTAATTAGTTAGTTAGCAAACGCCGACCCGGCAGCTAAAATCTCCGGAATGGGCCACCCGCGAGATTCCGACGCCACGCGCGCGCGGCTGCTCTGCGCGGCGACCACCGAATTCGCCCAGTACGGCATCGCCGGAGCGCGGGTTGATCGCATCGCCGCCAACGCCGGCGCCAACAAGGCGCAGATCTATCACTACTTCGGCAGCAAAGATCAGCTGTTCGACGCCGTCTGGGCCGCGATGACGCAGAAGTTCTTCGCCGACAGCCCGGTGGTCGCCGACGACCTGCCCGCGTACGCCGCCCATCTGATCGATGTCTATGCCGGCCAGCCCGAAGTCGGCCGGCTGATCTCCTGGCACCGGCTGGAGCGAGCCGACGACACCGCCGCGGGGTTTCCCGGCGAGACGATGCACGAACAGATCGCGTCCATCGCCGCCGCCCAGGCCGACGGCAAGCTCACGGGTGAGCTGCCCGCGCCGGTGCTGTTCACCCTGGTGCTCACCATCGCGTCGATGTGGCACAACCTCAGCCCCACGCTGCTCGCCGTGATCGGCATCGACGACCATGCCCAGCGCAAGGCCATCGTCTGCGACGCGGTGACGCGCCTGATCAGCACCTCGGCCGGCGACACCGACGAGCCGAGCGCCAGGACACGCCGGGCAAATGTGCATCCGCCAAACCCGTTGCCCTAGACTGCCCTTCGACCAAGGAGGAGTCTTCGGGTGCGGGCTTATGCAGCGCCCAGCACCCAGGCTTTGCGGGGCTGGCAGCGTCGGGCTTTGGTGCGGTATCTGACCGCCAAGCCACGTGATTTTCTTGCGGTCGCGACCCCGGGCGCAGGCAAAACGACCTTCGCGCTGCGGATCGCCGGCGAGCTGCTGACGGAGCGCACCGTCGACCAGGTTGTGGTCGTCGTCCCGACCGAGCACCTCAAGACCCAGTGGGCGGAAGCCGCGGCGCGCGTCGGCATGGCGCTCGATCCCAAGTTCAGCAACTCGACGGGCCAGACGTCGTCGGACTACCACGGCATCGTCGTCACCTATGCCCAGGTGGCCAGCCACCCGACGAAGCACCGGGTGCGCACCGAGAACCACAAGACCCTGGTGATCTTCGACGAGGTCCACCACGGCGGCGACTCGAAGAGCTGGGGCGAGGCCATTCGCGAGGCCTACGACGACGCGACGCGGCGCCTCTGCCTGACCGGGACCCCGTTCCGGTCCGACGACAGCCCCATCCCCTTCGTGCAGTACGAGCCCGACGGCAGCGGCCATCAGCAGTCGGTGGCCGACCACACCTACGGCTACTCCGATGCGCTCGCCGACGGCGTGGTCCGCCCGGTGGTGTTCATGGCGTACTCGGGAGAGGCCCGCTGGCGCGACAGCGCCGGCGAGGAGCACGCGGCCCGCCTCGGCGAACCGCTCACCGCCGAGCAGACGGCCCGGGCCTGGCGCACCGCGCTGAACCCCGAGGGTGAATGGATGCCCGCGGTGATCGCGGCGGCCAACAAGCGGCTGGGCCAGTTGCGGCAGAGCATCCCGGACGCCGGCGGCATGATCATCGCCACCGACCAGACCACGGCGCGTGCCTACGCCAAGCTGTTGCACACCATCACGGGCGAGGAGGCGACGGTCATCCTGTCGGATGACCCGACGGCATCGGCCCGCATCTCGCAGTTCTCCGAGGGCACCAGCCGCTGGCTCGTCGCGGTCCGCATGGTGTCCGAGGGCGTCGACGTGCCGCGCCTCGCGGTCGGGGTGTACGCCACGAGTGCGTCGACCCCGCTGTTCTTCGCGCAGGCCATCGGCCGGTTCGTGCGCCTGCGCCGCAAGGGCGAGACGGCCAGCATCTTCCTGCCGTCGGTGCCGAACCTGCTGGAGCTGGCCAGCGAGCTGGAGCGCGAGCGCAACCACGTGCTCGGCAAGCCGCACCGCGTGTCCGACGGACTCGACGACGACCTGCTCGAGCAGGCGCAGAAGAAGGAAGACGAGAAGTCGGAGCTGGAGAACGGCTTCGAGATGCTCGGGTCGGACGCCGAGCTGGATCAGGTGATCTTCGACGGCTCGTCGTTCGGTACCGCGACGGAGACCGGCAGCGACGAGGAAGCCGACTACCTGGGCATCCCGGGCCTGCTCGACCCCAGCCAGATGCGTGACCTGCTCAGCAAGCGCCAGGACGAGCAGCTGCAGAAGCGCAGCGCCAAGGCCGCCGCCACGGGCGCACCGCCCCCACCCATGACGACGCACGGCCAGCTGCGCGAGCTGCGCAAGGAGCTCAACCTGCTGGTGTCGGCGTTCCACCACCGCACCGGCAAGCCGCACGGCTGGATCCACAACGAGTTGCGGCGCCGGCACCCCGGTCCGCCGGTGGCCGCCGCGACCCGCGAGCAGCTGCAGGACCGCATCGCCGCGATCCGGAACATGCAGCGCGAGCTGACGGCCTAGAGCCGTTAGAGCCCCAGCAGCTCCGGCAGATCGGCGACGGAGTCGACCACATAGTTCGGCTGCATCGCGAATTCGTCTGCGGCCCAACGGTCCAGCGTGTCCTGGCGGAACTTGCCGGTGCGCACCAGCACGCCGGTCATCCCGACGACCTGGGCCGCGAGGACGTCGTTGTTGAGGTCGTCGCCGACCATGTACATCTCTTCGGGTTCGACGCCGAGCCGGGCGGCCGCGGCCAGGAACCCGGCGGGTGCGGGCTTGCCGACGGCGGTGCCCTGATAGCCGGTGGTCTGTTCCAGCCCGGCCAGGTAGAGCCCGGTGTCCACCCGCAGGCCGTCGGCGGTGTTCCATGCGTTGCTGCGGTGCATGGCGACGACGGGCACGCCGCGGGCCATCCAGTCGTAGACCCAGCTGAGGGTCAGATGCGTGTATTCGGGTCCCGCGCCACCGAGCAGCACGACGTCGGGCGTGTCGGGCTGCTGTGGGCCGGCGAAGTCGGACGCGTACACCAGATCGACACCGGGCATGTCGGCACCGATCTGGCCGCTGTTCACCAGGAAACATCGGGCGCCGGGGTAGCGGTCGCGCACGTAGTCGGCGGTCAGCACCGCGGCGGTGACGACCTCGTCGGCGGCGACGTCAATGCCTGCCGCACACAGCAATTCGGCGATCTGCTGGCGGGTGCGGGTGGTGGTGTTGGTGAGGAACGAGCGGGCGATCTGGTGCTCCTCCAGCGCCCGCAGGGTCTCGGCCGCACCGTCGATCGGACGCCACGAGGTCACCAGGACACCATCGATGTCGAAGAGCACCCCGCCGATTGCCATGGTGCCGACAGTAAACGCCCGCCGCTCCCGCGCAACTCAGGCGGTCCGCTCGGTAGTGTCTTCGGCCATGACCACCAAATGGACCGCCAATGATGTGCCGGACCAGACAGGGCGCGTGGCGATCGTCACCGGCTCCAACACCGGGCTGGGTTACGAGACGGCGCGGGTGTTGGCGGGCAAGGGCGCTCGCGTGGTGCTGGCGGTGCGCGACACCGCCAAGGGGGACGACGCCGCCGCACGGCTGCGGGCGAGCACCCCGAACGCCGACGTCGTCGTGCAGAAGCTGGACCTGGGATCGCTGACCTCGGTCCGCGCGGCGGCCGACGACCTGCGCGCGGCCTATCCGCGGATCGACCTGCTGATCAACAACGCCGGCGTGATGTACCCGCCCAAGCAGACGACCACCGACGGCTTCGAATTGCAGTTCGGCACCAACCATCTCGGCGCCTTCGCGCTCACCGGCCTGCTCATCGAGAACCTGCTGTCCGTCCCCGGCTCGCGGGTGGTGACGCTCGGCAGCATCGCGCACCGCATCCTGGGCAAGATCGACTTCACCGACCTGCAGTGGGAGAAGCGCCGCTACAACCGGGTCGCCGCCTACGGCCAGTCGAAGCTGGCCAACCTGATGTTCGCCTACGAGCTGCAACGCCGGCTCGTGGCCACCAATGCCGAGACCATCTCGGTCGCGGCGCATCCGGGCATCTCCAACACCGAGCTGATGCGCCACATCCCCGGCTCGAGCCTGCCCGGCTTCAACGCCCTGAGCGGGCTGGTCGCCAACAGTCCCGAGGTCGGCGCGCTGGCCACGTTGCGCGCCGCCGTCGACCCGGACGCGCGGGGCGGCGAGTACTACGGCCCGTCCGGTATCCGGCAGCTGGTCGGCCACCCGGTGCTGGTGCAGTCGAGCGCCCAGTCGCACGACGCCGGCATCCAGCGGCGGCTGTGGGCGGTGTCCGAAGAGCTCACCGGCGTCACCTTCGCGATCTAGCGCCATGCGGACCGTCGAGGAACATCAGCAGGTCGTCGCCGGCTTGATCAGCGCCCGGCCGGCCGTCGCCGTACCGCTGGCCGACGCCCTCGGGCTCGCCCTGGCCGAGGACGTGGTGGCGCCGCTGTCACTGCCCGGTTTCGACAACTCGGCAATGGACGGCTATGCCGTCCTGGCCGCCGACGTGGCCACCGCCACTGCCGACAATCCTGTGAAACTGCCTGTCGCCGAAGATATTCCGGCCGGCCGCACCGACCTGCTGACCTTGGCGCCCGGCACCGCGCACCGGATCATGACGGGCGCCATGCTGCCGGCCGGGGCCACCGCGGTGGTCCAGGTGGAGGCCACGGACGGGGCGACCGATGTCGTGTCCATCTACTCGGCGGTCCCCGAAGGCCGCAGTATCCGGCGCGCGGGCGAGGACGTCACCGCCGGGATGACGGTGCTGTCCGCCGGTGAGGTGCTGTCCCCCGCGGCCCTGGGCCTGGCCGCCGCCCTCGGCCTGGCCGAGCTGAAAGTGATTCCGCGGCAACGGGTCCTGGTGTTGTCCACCGGGACGGAGCTCGTCACGCCGGGCATCCCGCTGCAGCCGGGCCAGATCTACGAGTCGAACGCCGTCATGCTGGCCGCCGCGCTGCGGGAGGCCGGCGCCGACGTCACGACCGCACCGGCGACGTCCGATGACGTCGCGCTGTTCCGGGAGACCCTGGCCGGTCATGCTGCCGGCGTCGATCTGATCGTCACCACGGGCGGCGTCAGCGCCGGCGCCTACGAGGTGGTGAAGGACGCGCTCTCGGGCGATGTCGAGTTCGTGAAGGTCGCCATGCAGCCCGGCATGCCGCAGGGCGCCGGACGCTTGAAGGACACACCCAACGGCACCTCGATTATCACGCTGCCGGGCAACCCGGTGTCGGCGCTGGTGTCGTTCGAGGTGTTCATTCGGCCACCGCTGCGCGCCGCGATGGGGCTGCCATCCGAAAGGCCGCGCCGCTCGGCGACCCTCACCGAGAAGCTGACCTCGCCTGCCGGGAAACGCCAGTTCCGCCGCGGCGTGCTCGGCACCGATGAACAGGTCAGCAGCTACGGCCCGCCGGCATCGCACCACCTGCGGTGGCTGGCGACGGCAAACTGCCTGCTGGACATCGGCGAGGACGTGGTCGAATTACCGGCTGGATCGCCCGTGCCCGTCTGGGATCTCAGTTAGAGCCCCGCAAACCGTAGAATCGAGTCCCCATGGCCAGACCTGCGCGCCCCCCAGCTGACACCCCAGAGTCCGAACTGTCCCGTTTCGTCGACCTGGTCCGTTCCACCGTCCCCCCGATGCACCCGGCCGGGCTGCCGTTCGTCGGTGGCGCCCTCGGCGTCGCCGCGATCGGCCACCGCAAGCGCTGGGTCCGGGCGGCCGGTCTGGCCGCGGCCGCCGCGTGCGCCGGGTTCTTCCGGCATCCGCCGCGGACGCCACCGAGCCGGCCCGGCGTCGTCGTCGCCCCGGCCGACGGCCTGGTGACGCTCATCGACGAGGCCGTCCCGCCCGCCGAGCTGAACCTCTCGGACGAGCCGCTGCCGCGGGTCAGCATCTTCCTGTCGCTGTTCGACGCGCATGTGCAGCGCGCGCCGGTGGCCGGTGAGGTCATCACCGTCAAGCACAAGCCGGGCCAGTTCCTGTCTGCCGACAAGGCCGAGGCCAGCGAGGACAACGAGCGCAACAGCATCTGGCTGCGCACCGCCGACGGCCATGACGTCGTCGCGGTGCAGCTGGCCGGTCTGCTGGCCCGCCGCATCGTGTGCGACACCCACCCGGGTGCGCACCTGGCGCTCGGCGAGACGTACGGCCTGATCCGGTTCGGCTCCCGCCTGGACACCTACCTGCCCAAGGGCTCGGTGATCGAGGTCGAGATCGGGCAGCGCGCCATCGGCGGCGAGACCGTGCTGGCAGAGCTCCCGACCACCGGATCGCCGGCATGAAACCCCGGATCAAGACTCCGCAGGTGAGCCTGCGGAAGCTGGTCCCCAGCGCCCTGACGGTCGCGGCGATCTGCCTGGGTCTGTCGGCGGTGAAGTACGCCCTCGACCACCGGCCCACCGAGGCCATGGCACTGCTGGCCGGTGCCGCGATCCTCGACGCGCTCGACGGCCGCGCCGCCCGCATGCTGAACGCGACGTCCAAGATGGGCGCCGAGATCGACTCGCTGGCCGACGCCGTGAACTTCGGCGTGGCGCCGGCGTTCATCGTGTACGCGACGCTGCTGGAGCACAACACCTCGCCGCTGGCGTGGATCGTGGTGCTGCTGTACGCGGTGTGCATCGTGCTGCGCCTGGCCCGCTTCAACGCCATGCTCGACGTGGAGGGCCCGGCGTTCGAGAAGGAGTTCTTCACCGGCATGCCGGCCCCGGCCGGCGCGATCGGCGCCATCGGCCCGCTGGCGGCCAAGATGCAGTTCCCGGGCCCGTGGTGGGATTCGCACTGGGGTCAGGTGTTCATCTGCGTGTGGCTGATCGGTGTTTCGCTGCTGGTGGTCAGCACCGTGCCGATGCGCAAGGTGCACACCTTCGCCATTCCGCCGAACATGGCGTTGCCGCTGCTGGCGCTGCTGGCCATCCTGGTGGCCGCCTCGGTGATGTACGGCTACATCGTGATCCTGGTGATCATCGTCGCCTACGTGTTGCACATCCCGTTCGCCATCCGCACCAAGGCCTGGCTGCGTGCGCACCCCGAAGTCTGGGACGACAAACCGCGGGAACAGCGGCAGGCCCGCCGCGCCATCCGCCGTGCGCAGCCGCGGCGCACCGACCGCGGCCAGCGCCGGTCCACGGCCCGACTGCGGTTGCGTAGGCCGGGTCCGCGTCGATGACGCAGGGCGTGCGGGACGCGGCGTCACCTGAACCCCCACCGGGCCAATTGCGGCTCACCGCACGGCTCAACACCTCGGCACTCGACGCCCGTCGCGGCGTGGTGATGCTGCACCCGGAAGCGATTGCCGCCCTGGGTATCCGCGAGTGGGACGCGGTGTCGCTGACCGGCACGCGCACCACCTGTGCGGTGGTCGGTGTCGCCGCCGCCGGCACTCCCCCGGGCACCGCCCTGCTCGACGACGTGACGCTGTCCAATGCCGGCATCCGGGCCGACGCGCCGGTGCTGGTGTCACCCGCGACGGTGTACGGCGCCCGCTCGGTGACCGTCAGCGGTTCGCGACTGGCCAGCAGTTCGATATCGCCGGCGACGTTGCGAATGGCGTTGCTGGGCAAGGTGATGACGGTCGGCGACACGGTGTCGTTGCTGCCGCGGGACCTGGGCCCGGGCACCTCGACGTCGGCGGCCACCGCGGCGCTGGCCACCCAGGTCGGCATCACCTGGACCTCGGAGCTGCTCACCGTGACGGGCGTCGACCCCGCCGGCCCGGTCAGTGTGCAGCCGAATTCGGTGGTCACCTGGAGCGACGCGACCGTCGTCACGGCCACCGCGGCCGCGCAGCCGGTGATCTCACCGGCCGAAACCGGTACCGCCCAAACTCTTTCGATCGATGATCTCAAGGGCATGACCGCCCAGGTGACCCGGCTGACCGAGTGGCTCAAGCTGGCGCTGGACGAGCCCCAGTTGCTCGAAACATTGGGCGCCACCGCCAATCTGGGAGTCCTGGTATCCGGGCCCGCGGGCGTCGGAAAGGCCGCCATGGTGCGGACGGTGTGCGCGTCGCGTCGCCTGGTCGAGCTCGACGGCCCGGAGGTCGGGGCGCTACGCGCGGAGGACCGGCTCGCCGGTGTCGCCGCTGCCGTGAGTTCGGTGCGCGACGGCGGTGGCGTCCTGCTCATCACCGACGTCGACGCGCTGTTGCCCGCCGTCGCCGAACCCGTGGCCACGTTGATCCTGACCGAGCTCCGCAAGGCCGTCGCCAGCCGCGGTGTGGCATTCATCGCGACGTCCGCCGTGCCCGACGGCGTGGACGCCCGCCTTCGCGCTCCCGATCTCTGCGACCGTGAGCTGGGACTGACCCTGCCCGACGCCGCCACTCGCAAGGCGTTGCTGGAGGTGCTGCTGCGGTCGGTGCCCGCCAAGGACCTGAACCTGGACGAGATCGCCGAACGCACACCGGGATTCGTCGTCGCCGATCTGGCGGCCCTGGTGCGCGAGGCCGCGCTGCGGGCGGCCGCCCGCGCCAGCGCCGACGGTGCCGAACCCGCCCTGACGCAGGATGACCTGACCGGCGCGCTCTCGGTCATCCGGCCGCTGTCGCGGTCGGCGACCGAGGAGGTCGCGGTCGGGTCGGTGACCCTCGACGACGTCGGCGACATGGTGGCGACCAAACAGGCGCTCACCGAAGCGGTGCTGTGGCCGCTGCAGCACCCGGACACCTTCGAGCGGCTGGGCGTGGAACCGCCCCGCGGGGTGCTGCTCTACGGGCCGCCCGGCTGTGGCAAGACATTCCTGGTGCGGGCGCTGGCCAGCTCCGGCCGGTTGTCGGTGCATGCCGTCAAGGGCGCCGAGTTGATGGACAAATGGGTCGGCTCGTCGGAGCGCGCGGTGCGCGAATTGTTCCAGCGCGCACGCGATTCCGCGCCGTCGCTGGTGTTCCTCGACGAGATGGATGCACTGGCGCCGCGCCGCGGGCAGAGCTTCGATTCCGGCGTCACCGACCGCGTGGTGGCCGCGTTGCTCACCGAGCTGGACGGCATCAACCCGCTGCGCGACGTCGTGGTGGTGGGCGCCACCAACCGGCCGGATCTGATCGACCCCGCACTGTTGCGGCCCGGCCGGCTGGAGAAGCTGGTCTTCGTCGAGCCGCCCGACGCCGACGCCCGCCGTGAAATCCTGCGTACCGCAAGCAAATCGATCCCCCTGGCGCCCGACGTCGACCTCGGCGAGCTGGCCGGAGACCTCGACGGTTACAGCGCCGCGGACTGCGTCGCCCTGCTGCGCGAGGCCGCGCTGACCGCGATGCGCCGGTCGATCGACGCCGCCGATGTCACCGCGGCCGACGTGGCCAAGGCCCGCGAGACGGTGCGGCCGTCACTGGATCCCGTTCAGGTGCAATCCCTTCGGGAGTTCGCCGAGGGCCGCTAGGACCCGGCCAGACCCACGACGGCGCGCATCGCGGCCCGGACGCGGCGTTCGAGCTCACCGGGGTCGGTGCTGTCGAACTTGCCGTCCAGGAACAGGAATGCCAGGCCGTGCACGAGCGCCCAGACGGCGTCGCTCAACGCGTCGGCGTCCGCATCCGGAAACACGCGGGCGATGTTCGCGCGGAGGTAGGTCGAGATCGCCGCGACGGCGTCGGCCCGCTCGGGGCTGCCGGCATCGCCCTGCTCGCTGAACATCGCCCGGAAGAGCGCGGGACGCCGCAGCGCGAATCGGACGTAGGCGATGGCGACGTCGGCGATCTCGTCGGCTGTCGAGGGGGTCTGGCTGACGGCCACGAGGTCCTGAGCCAGTTCGCGATAGCCGACGGCCGCGACGGCTGACATCAGCGCGTCGCGGTCCTGGTAGTGCCGGTAAGGGGCGGCCGCGGTGACCCCGGCGTGCCGGGCGACGGCGCGCATCGACAGCGCCGCGGCGCCTTCCTCTTCCAGCAGCGCCAGCGCCGAATGCACCAGGGCGGTCCGCAGATCGCCGTGGTGGTACGTCACTTTCGCCGTCATCCTGCGTCCCGTCTCACAAATGTTGACACTGTTTACATTGCCCCATATAAATGTGAGCAGCGTTCACATCGTACGACCCGAAGGCAACCGACCACCGATGAACCAGCCCGTCCGCCACCACCACGTCGCGATCGTGGTCACCGGCCCAGGCGCGCTCGCGGCGGCGGTCCGGCTGCACCAGGTGGCGGTCGACGACGTCGTGCTGGTGGACCACGCCACCGACGATGTGCTGGCACTGCACTGGCGGGCCGACCGGCAGCACTGGCACATCACGACCGCGAGCGGCGAGCAGACGGCAACCCACGTCGTCGTCGACACCGACGCTCTCGCCGACCGGCTGGTCGGCACCGCGGGCGTCTCCATGGCCGAGAGCTGGGACGGCGAGCCCGTCGCCTATCTGGGGACTGCCGTCCACGGCTTCCCCAACTGCTACCTGGTGCACGGCCCGGACATCGGCCTGCGCCACAACTCGGTCGAACGGATGCGGGAGTCGCAGGCGGAGTACCTCGCCGCGGCGGTGACCTACGCCCGCGACTTCGGCTTCGCGGCGGTCGAACCGACACCGGCGGCCCAAGAGGACTACGGCGACTTCCGGCCGCGGCGCACTGCTGATTTCCGCCGGCGCACCACCCGCTTCACCCCGAGGGATCATCTGGTCCAGCGACCGGTGCGCGAGCCGGTCGCCGTCAGCGCGGCGGGTCGCCCCGCCACCGAAAGCTGTTGACGTACTTGCCCATATCCGCGGCCAGCTCCAGGCTGACCCCGGTCGGCGGCCCCGATCCCGGACCGAATTCGCTGAACGGTCCGGCCGCGGCGGCGATCAACGCGAGGTCGTCCTTTACGGCCACCATGACCAGGATGCGGGTGCGTGAGGCCACGACGTTCTGTCCGTCCGGCCAGTCGTCGGCAGCGACGCCGTAACCCGGGTGGTACCCCACCAACGTGTTGGGTATCTCGTAGGCCACCCGCGAGTCGGGAAACTTGTCCAACAGCAACGTCATGGTGATGTCCCTGGCGTCGCGGCCCCGCGCCGGTTCGCCCCACAGCCGCATGATCCCGCCGGTGCCACCGGTGTATTGGGCCGTCACACCGGTGTCGTCCATGGTCACCGAATAGGCGGTACCCGGCGCCGGGTAGGAGACGCTGAAGGCACCGTCGGGGGCGGTGAAGCGCGGGTTGATCACCACGGGCTTCCCCATCGGCGGGTGACCGCAATTGGGTGGGCACTGATACCGCGCCACCGGTTGGGTCGTCGCAGCGGCGACGCCGACCAGGCCGAGCGCCAGCACCACCACCACCGCCGTCCAGATCGCGACCAGCCGCGGCGCGGACAGTGCGCGCGCGGCGTGGGGGGCGGCGCCGCCAGGTTCTTCGTGCCGCAACGCCAGCCGCAGGACCAGACGGAGCAGCAGCACCCCCAGCCCGGCGAACGCGATGTGCCAGGCCAGCTTCGCCCACTGCGAGATGTCGGCCGAATCCTCGTCACCGAGCCACATGTGCGCCAGCACCGGCACGACCGCGATCAGCAGTACCCGCCACCAGATCCGGCTGCCGCGGGGCCGGAACCACAGTGCGGCACCGAGCATGCCGGCGGCGGCCGCCGCGGTGATGGGCATGGTGATGCCACGGATCACGGCGTCGATGAGAAAATCCGCCAACGGCTGGTCGTGGTCGACGAGTCCCGAATCCAGCTGGGCGAACATCCGGACCGCTGTGGTCGCGGCGGTCAGGCCCAAGGCGCCGCTCGCGCCGATGACATAGCCGTACAACGCTTTTCGGTCACCGGGACTGAAGAGCCGGAGAAGCAGTGCGGGCGCGATGACCAACAGCGCCTCCACCGCCGAGAGGCCGGCCTCGACAGTCCGCAGATGCACTGCGGCAACGCCACTTTCGAGCGGGACACCGTAGGCACGCGCGACGACGGCGCCGGACCCGAGGGCGAAGGCCACGCCGAACGCGATGCCGAGGCCCGCACTCACGAGCAGCCGGGCCTGCGCCGCGCCCTGGTAGTCCAACTGTCGGATGTACAGCGCGAACAGCAGCGGAATCCCCACGGCCACAAGCGAGATGAACAAACCGGGAAGCCGCAGTGCCGCGGCGCCGGCGAGCCATGCGACGAAGACGGCCACACCGATCTGGAACGCCCGGTGGCTGCGTGCCGGGAGCTGCGGGAACAGCGTGCTCACCAGTCCGATGCCGCTCATCCGGTTGTCCCCTGCGCCACCAGCAGGCTGCGCGCCAGCTTGTCGACATCGGGCGTGCCAAGACCGGTGACGGAGTCGAAGCCGGGGCCGGCCATCGCGACCGCGTTACCGCCCACGGTGACATCGTGGAACGCCGGAAGGCGGCCGGCCCGCTCCAGGCGGTACAGCAACGGGTTCAGGTCGCCGAGCAGTCGTCCGCCATGATCGAGCAGGTACTGGTCGATCACCGCGGCCATCCCGGCCCAGATCGGCGCGGACATGGACGTGCCACCGGCCAGCACCGTTTCACCGCCGAAGACCATGCGGGCTCCGGTGAAGAAGTCCGCGACCGCCGAGATGTCCGGGACCAGCCGCTTGTTGCGGCCGCGGTCCGACGGCACACCCCGTTGCCATGCCGGGCGGTCGAACAGGGCCGACGCCCCGCCGCCACTGCCGTGCGTCAGCGGCACGTCGAACCAGGCCAACTCACCCAGCCACTGGCCGTGCTCGTCGGTGGACAGCGTGGTGCCGCCGACGGCCGTCATCTCGGGCACCGACGCCACCGAGTCCAGGCCGATGTCGTCGATGCTCGGCGGTGCCGACCAGTCCTGCCCGCCTTTGCATTCCAGGCCCGCCAGGTCACCACTGGCGTCGAATGCGGTGGTGCCGCTCCGGTGCGCCCGCGCCAGGGCCGAGCGCACCGGCGCCAGATCGGCAGCGGTGAGCATCTTGTCGCAGCCCCAGCCGATCGACAGGCTCCACTCGGCGCCGGGGAAGCGCCGGTCGGCGTCGGCCATCATCTCGCCGATCTTGCGGTAGGCACCGTCGCCGGACACCGTCGGCCGGGCATTGACGTAGACGGTTCGGGCATCGGGCGCGATGGCGTGCGCCATCTGGAGATCCATCGTGGTTTCGCCGGTGCGCTCGGATGGCATGTCCCCCACCACGATGGGGGTGAAGCGCGGCAGCTGGTTCAGGTCGGCGAACATGTCGAGATCGGATTGATCGAAGCCGTCGAAACCGAAGATGACGATGGTCCGTCCCTTGCCCGTGTAGCCCTGATCGGACAGCGGAAAGACGTTGTAGGCGCGGCGCAGATCCTGGGCCGTGAGACCACCGGCGGGCACGTCACGCGGCATGATCAGCGGCCGCGACTCCCGGAACGGCGTGTAGCCGAGGAGTCTGCCGAAGCCGCTCAGTTCGGGCACCAGCGACGGCGGCGGCTCAGGCTGACTGGTCGCGGCGTAGAAGGTCTGCCCGCGGCGCCCGCGGTAGTCGCGGACCTCGACGCGCAACGCCCGCGCCATGGCACGGGCGTCGCCTTCGACGGTGGCCCAGTCGTCGCCGGGCCGCCAGTGCACCGAAAGCCCTGCGGCTCTTGCCCATTGGATCAGCCCGTCGGGCCGGGTGGCACGGGTCAGCGCAGCGGTGAGTTCGACGTGCGCTGCTGCCGAGGGGCCGAGATCGACCGACGCCGAGAGGAGGTGGGCCAGTGGACCGGACAGGGACAGCCGTCCGGCCCGCTCAGCAGGCGGGCCGGCCGACGCCAGCGCCGTCAGCCCGACTGCCACCAGTACTGCGCCGATGCGCCGTACGGCGCATCGGCGACCTACTGGGATGGAGCTCCCGTCTTAGTGCGGAGCGGTGACGACGTTGCCCGGCAGCGCCGTCTGCGGTCCCGGAGCCTTCACCGTCGGGGAGAACGAGTTGCCACCCTTGGTGGGCCCGCCCTTCTCGCTCGGCGTCACCGGCGACGAGGAGGCGGGTGCCGACGTCGTGGTGGTGGTGCTCGTGGTGGTGGTCGGCTCTTCCTTGGCCTTCTCGCCGCAGGAAGACAGCAGGCCCATGGCGAGTCCGGCGGTCACGGCGAGGCCGGCCACCATCTTCTTACGGGTCGAGTGCCGAACGGTGGTCATACCGATTCTCCTTAGTCCATTCCGTTCGCCCCGACGGCCGAAGCCACGAAGAAACGGGCATCGCGATCGTAATCTGATTCGCTTCTCACAGCATACCGACAAGCGATTTCCATTGCTGGGATATCTAGCCCGATATCGGGACATCACACCATGCCAGCAAACAATGAGGCAGGCATGAGAATTCGGGCCGAGAGCGCAACTACTGGGGCCGATGAGGCGGCAGTGGCTGTCAACCCTAAACGTTTCCTCAAAGTAGTACTTGGCGTACCAGTGACCAATACGGTCGGAATGGTTCGGACTTCAATGGCGAAGTCGTTTCACTGTCGAATACATAGGGGAAGTTTCACGTGAAAAACGAATTGCTGTTCCGCCGCACCGCCGCCGCCATCGGCATCGCCGCGGTCACCGGCGCCGCCGTCGTGGCCTGCTCGCAGACCAAGGACATCGGCTCCACCGCGTCGTCGGCCGCCAGCTCCGGCGCGAGTGCGGCATCATCCGCCGCCAGCTCGGGAGCCAGCGCGGCATCGTCCGCGGCCAGCTCCGCGTCGAGCGCCGCGTCATCGGCGATGGCCGGTCCACCCTCGTCCATCAACGCACCCGGCGTCGGCGAGGTACAACTCGACGGCCCCATCGCCGACGCGTACCACAAGGCCGGCGGCGAGGCCGCTCTCGGCCTACCGACCGCTCAGCCCCAGAAGGTCGGCGACGGCACGGTGCAGGCCTTCGCCAAAGGCACCATCTTCAGCTCGCCCGCGACCGGAGCCCATCTGGTGCAGGGCGAAATTCTGCGCGAGTACACCGAAAAGGGTGGTGCCGGAGGCGAATTGGGCTTCCCCACCACTGACGAAGCCCAGACCGCCGGGGGCCCGGACGTACCCAAGGGCGGCTGGATCAGCGAGTTCCAGAAGGGCACCATCACCTGGCTGAACCAGGGTGACGGCACCTTCAAGGCCACCATCACCCCCAAGCAGTAGTCACTGCTCTTCGGCGAGCGCGGCGAGCCGGGCCAGTGAGGCCTGCAGCCAGTCTGCGGAGGTCTGCCTGGCCCGGTTCAGCCGCTTCTCGTCGGTCAGTGCCGTCCAGTCGTAGGTATGGGTGACGCGGGTGTGCCCGTCGTCGATGGGCTCGAGTTCCCAGCGCCACAGGTGCCCCGGCTGCGGCAGTCCGGGTTCGGACGGCTTCCACGCGATGCGCCGTCCCTCGTCGAATTCGACGACGTGGTTCTCCCGGACGGCGCCGACGGTCAGGCCCATGACGAACACGTCACCCACGGCGCGGACGCGTTGGCCGGCGGCCGCCTCCGCCAGGTTGTCGTTGCCGTCCCACCGCGGCTGCTGTGCGGGGTCGGCGATCAGCTCGAAGATCCGCGCCGCGGGGGCGGCGATGTCACGGCTGGCGCTGACGACCCGAGTTTCGTTGTCCACGAGTCATATTCAACCCTATGTCGGCAGTCGCCGGTTGATCACCAGCGCGGAGATCACCGCACACGTCAGGGCAAACACGCCGAGGCGCAGCCATGCCGTCCCACCGGGGCCGCGGATGATCTCGTAGCCGATCTGCTGCTGAATGGCGTCGTAGCTCTTGTTCAGGTCCTCGATCTTGGCCGCCGTGTACATCTGCCCGCCGGACAGCTCGGCGACCCGCTTCATCGTGGCGTCGTTGACCGGGACGTTGACACTCTGATTGTCGACCTTGATCTTGCCGCCCTTGGTCCCGAACGCGATGGTGGAGATCGGGGTATCCGACTCTTTGGACGTCCGCGCGGCGGTGTACGCGCCGTGCGGGCTGTCCGGGTTGCCCGGCCGGTTCTCGGCACCGTCGGACAGCAACACGATGCGTTTCGGCGGCTTGTCGGTGTTGCCACTGCCACCCAGCACGTCCGACAGGGTCGAGATCGCGCGCAGGGCCGCGAAGATGCCGTCGCCGGTCGCGGTGCCGTCGTCGACGGTGAGGTGGTCCAGCGCGGTGATGGTCGCGTTGTGGTCGGGGGTCGGCGACACCAGCAGGTTGGTGTTCCCGGAGAACGTGACCAGACCGAGGTTCACGCCGGGGGTCAGCTTCTTCGCGAACTGTTTGGCGGCGTCTTTCGCGGCGGCCAGCCGGCTCGGCGAGACGTCGTCGGCCTCCATGGACCGGGAGACGTCCATCACCAGCATGATCACCGCGCGGTTGCGTGGGGTCTTGATCTCGTGGGTGGGCGCGGCCAGCGCGACGGTCAGGGACAGCAGCGCGGCCACCGAGAACACCATCGGCAGGTGCCGCCAGCGCGTCGGCTGCAGGGGCACGACGTCGGTGCGCGGCTGGTCGCCGGCATAGCTGCGAAGCCGGGCACTGCGGTTGCGCTGTGCCGCGAGATAGGCGGCGACCAACGCGATGGGTAACAGTGCGGTCAGGAACAACCAGGGGTGGGCGAAGCCCGACAATGACACCGATCCGATTCCCGGAAGACTCATCGGCGCCCCGTCGCGTTCGTCACCATAAGTGAAAAGTGTAGGAGTCGGTGCATCGTGCACCCGGTAGCGGGGCTGTGGCCTGCGACAACCGTCAGACCACGGCAGTCACAGGCGCCCCGTAAGCTGGCCGCGGACCGTCCCCGACGCCTGCCGGAGGCCCATGCTCACCGTTCTGTACGTTCACGCGATCGCCACTGTGCTCGCTCCACTGTTGGTACGACGCTGGGGACGGCGGGCTTTCTATCCGCTCGCGCTGGCGCCCGCCGGCTCCCTGGTCTGGCTGGCTTCGAACTGGCCCGGCACCGGCGAGCAGACGGTGCACATCGACTGGGTGCCGCAGCTGTCCATGGACATCACGCTGCGGCTGGATTCGCTGTCGGCGATCGTGTCGGTGCTGGTGCTGGGGGTCGGCACGCTCGTGCTCCTGTACTGCGCCGAGTACTTCCACCACGCGGACGGGCACACCGAGAACCGGCTGCCCAGCTTCGCCGCCGAACTCGTGGCGTTCTCGGGCGCCATGTTCGGACTGGTCTGCAGCGACAACACGCTGCTGCTGTATCTGTTCTGGGAGCTGACGACCATCCTGTCGTTCCTGCTCGTCGGCCACTACGCCGAACGCGTCGCCAGCCGGCGCGCGGCCACCCAGGCACTGCTGGTCACTACGTTCGGCGGCCTGGCGATGCTGACGGGCATCATCATGCTGGGCACGCTCGCCGGCACCTACCGGCTGTCGGACCTCGTCGCCAACGCGCCGACGGGCACCACGTCGTCGGTGGCCGTCGTGCTGGTGCTGATCGGCGCGCTGTCCAAGTCGGCCATCGTCCCGATGCATTTCTGGCTGCCGGGCGCCATGGCGGCGCCGACTCCCGTGAGCGCCTATCTGCACGCGGCGGCCATGGTGAAAGCGGGCGTGTACCTCATCGCCCGCATGACGCCCGGTTTCGCCGACCATCAGCCGTGGCGGCCGACGGTCGTGACGCTGGGTCTGGTCACGCTGCTGCTGGCGGGTTGGCGCGCCGTCCGCGAGTACGACCTCAAGCTGATCCTGGCCTTCGGCACGGTGAGCCAGCTCGGGTTGATCACGGTGATGGTCGGCGCCGGCGGTGGCGATCTGATGCTCGCCGGCCTCGCCATGCTGTGCGCGCATGCCATGTTCAAGGCCGCACTGTTCATGGTCGTCGGGATCATCGACCACGCCACCGGCACCCGTGACATCCGGAAGCTGGCCTGGCTCGGCCAACGCAGTCCCGTGCTGCTGGGCATCGCCGTCGCCGCGGCCGCCAGCATGGCCGGGCTGCCGCCCTTCCTCGGCTTCGTCGCGAAGGAAGCCGATTTCGAAACCCTGTGGCACAGCCCGACGTTGGGGGCCTCCGCCCCGTTGGTGCTGGCGACGGTGGCGTTCGGGTCGGTCTTCACCATGATCTACAGCCTGCGGTTCCTGTACGGGGCGTTCGCGCGTAAAGGCAAGGACGAGCCCACGATTCGCGTCGCCGAGATGCACCGGCCCACCGTCGGTTTCCTGGTGCCACCGGGCTTCCTGGCCGTCGCCGGCCTCGGCTTCGGGTTGCTGCCGAACGCGCTGGACCACGCCATCGCCGACTACACCGCGACCATGCCGGGCAGTACCGGGTACCACCTGGCGCTGTGGCACGGCGTCAACATGCCGCTGCTGCTGTCGGCCGTGATCGTCGCTGCCGGCGCGGCGGCGTTCGCTCTGCGGCATCGACTGGAGCGCATCCGGGTGCCCTATCTACCGCTGGGCAACGCCGATCGGATGTACGACGCGGCCATCCGTGGCGCGGACCGCTTCGCCGTGCGGTTGACGGCGTTCACCCAGCGCGGTTCGATCCCGACGACGCAGGCGATGATCCTGTCCACCCTGACCGTGCTGCCCATCGCGGTGCTGTTGCTGGGCCCGCGGGACCAGCCCGACCTGAAATTGTGGAATTCGCCGCTGCAGGTGGTCGTCGGCCTCATCGTGCTGGCGGCGGCAGTCAGCGCGACGGTGATGCGCAACCGTCTGGCGGCCGTGCTGGTCGTCGGCGTCACCGGTTACGGCTGCGGCACGCTCTACATCTTCTACGGGGCACCGGACCTGGCGTTGACCCAATTCCTGGTCGAGACACTGACTTTGGTGGTCTTCCTGCTGGTGCTGCGCACCCTGCCCGCCGAATCCGACGCCGCCCACATGAAGCGGCACCGGCTCCCCCGCGCGCTGCTGGCCACCGCTGTCGGCGCGTCGGTGACGGCGCTGGCGGTCTACGCCATGGCCGCCCGCCACACCCGGCCGCTGGCCGAACTGCTGCCCGACGCCGCGTACTACCGCGGGCACGGCGCCAACACCGTCAACGTGCTACTCGTGGACATCCGGGCCTGGGACACCCTCGGCGAAATCTCGGTGCTGCTGGTCGCCGCGACGGGCGTGGCTTCAATGGTGTTCCGGCACAGGCGTTTCGGTTCGGCGCCCCGGGTACCGAAGGATTACCGGCCGACACCCGACATCACCTGGCTGCGCGGCAGCGACCTGCGCGATCCGCGGCACCGGTCCCTGGTGCTCGAAGTCGCGACCCGCATGATCTTCCCGCTCATCATGGTGCTGTCGGTGTACTTCTTCTTCGCCGGGCACAACACGCCCGGCGGCGGTTTCGCCGGCGGCCTGACGGCCGGTCTGGCGCTGGTGCTTCGGTACCTCGCCGGCGGCCGTTACGAATTGGGCGAGACGCTGCCGCTGGACGCCGGGAAGATTCTGGGCGCCGGCCTGGCCCTGTCCGCCGGGACGGCGACAGCCTCGCTGCTGCTCGGTGCGCCGGTGCTGTCCAGCGCGGTCGTGAAATTCACGCTGCCCCTGCTGGGTTCGGTGAAGGTGGTGACGGCGCTGTTCTTCGACCTCGGCGTGTACCTCATCGTCGTGGGCCTGGTGCTGGACATCCTGCGCAGCCTGGGCGCCAGGGTCGACGAAGAGTTGTACGCACCACGTGAGGCGGCCACCCGATGACGACCTATCTCGTCCCTCTTGTACTCATCGGCGGTCTCACCGGCACCGGCGTGTACCTGCTGCTGGAGCGCAACCTGACCCGAATGTTGTTGGGCCTGTTGCTGATCGGCAACGCGGTGAACCTGCTGATCCTGGTGATGGGGGGTGACTCCGGTAATCCGCCGGTGCGCGGCCGCACCAGCCACGGCCAGACGGGCACCGCCGACCCGCTGGCACAGGGCATGGTCCTCACCTCGATCGTCATCACCATGGGTGTCGCCGCGTTCGTGCTGGCGCTGATCTACCGGGCCTACCGCCTCACCACGGTCGAAGAGGTGGGCAACGACCCCGAGGACAGCCGCGTCGCGCAGCTGTCGACCACCGACACCCCGGCGGTCGAGGAAGACCGCGGCGAACCGTCCGTCGTCACCGACGCCGACGCACCCGCGGAACTCGACGCGCTACCCGCCGACCCGGTGGAGCAGGCGTGACGACGGGTGCGGTGCTGGCACCGCTGCCCGTTCTGATCCCGATCCTCGGTGCCGCCGCGACGATGTTCGCGGGCCGCCGGCCCCGGCTGCAGCAGGTCGTCGCGCTGGTGGCGCTCGCCGCGATGACGGCGGTCTGCGCGGCGCTGGTCTACGTCGTCGACCACAGCGGCACCGTCGCGGTCCACGTCGGCGGCTGGGGCCAGACCGAACCCGGCATGGGACCGCTCGGCATCGTGCTTGTCGTCGACCGGCTTTCGGCCCTGATGCTGGTGGTGTCCGCGATCGTGCTGCTGGCGGTGGTCTGGTACGCCATCGGACAGGGCATTCGCGACGGCGGCGACGAGCAGCCGGTGTCGATCTTCCTGCCGACCTACCTGGTGCTGTCGGCCGGCGTCTGCATCGCGTTCCTCGCGGGCGATCTGTTCAACCTGTTCGTCGGCTTCGAGGTGCTGCTGGCCGCGAGCTTCGTGTTGCTGACCGTCGGCGCCAGTGAGGAGCGGGTCCGCGCCGGCATCGGCTACGTCATGGTGTCCATGGTTTCGTCGGTGATCTTCCTGATCGGCATCGCGCTCACCTACGCGGCCACCGGCACCCTGAACCTCGCCGAGCTGGCGAACCGGCTCGACGGCATCACCCCGGGTACCCGGGCGGCACTGTTCGCGGTGCTGCTGGTGGCGTTCGGCATCAAGGCGGCGGTGTTCCCGCTGTCGGCATGGCTGCCCGACTCCTACCCCACCGCCCCAGCACCGGTCACCGCGGTGTTCGCCGGCCTGCTCACCAAAGTCGGTGTGTACGCGATCATCCGGGCCCATACGCTGCTGTTCCCGGGTGGCTCACTCGACGGCGTGCTCATGATCGCGGCGCTGCTCACCATGTTGATCGGCATCTTCGGCGCCATGGCCCAGAGCGACATCAAGCGACTGCTGTCCTTCACCCTGGTCAGCCACATCGGCTACCTGGTGTTCGGCATCGCGGTGTCCAACCGGATCGGCATGGCCGGCGCCATCTACTACGTGGCCCACCACATCGTCGTGCAGACCACGCTCTTCCTGGTGGTGGGGCTGATCGAGCGGCAGGCCGGGGCCTCGACACTGCAGCGCCTCGGTGGACTCGCGGCGGCCAGCCCGCTGCTGGCGTTCGTGTTCATCATCCCGGCGCTGAACCTCGGCGGCATTCCGCCGTTCTCGGGTTTCATCGGCAAGGTGGCGCTGCTGCAGGCCGGTACCGAGAGCGCGTCGGTGCTCGCATGGGCACTCGTCGCCGGCTCCGTCATCACCAGCTTGCTGACGCTGTACGTCATGGCGCGGGTGTGGACGCTCGCGTTCTGGCGCGCCCGCGACGACGCGCCAGAGGGCATGCTGTCCACGGCAGCCCCGGCCGGACTGCTCGAGCCGGTGGCGAACGTGGCCGTCGACGACCGGCCGGACGTCGGCCGGATGCCCGTCAGCATGCTGGCGCCGACCGCGGTGCTCATCGCGGTGGGGCTCGCCCTGACGGTGTTCGCGGGGCCCATCTTCGGGTTCGCGGAGCGGGCCGCCGACCAGGTCGCCGACCGCGCCCAGTACATCTCGGTGGTGTTGACGCCATGAGGCAGTGGTTACCGCGCGTGGGCATCCTGGTCTGGCTGATGGCCGTGTGGATTCTGTTGTGGGGCAATATCTCCGCCGCCAACATCGTCGGCGGCCTCGCCGTCGCCGTGCTGATCACGGTGCTGCTGCCGTTGCCGCAGGTGCCGGTGGCGGGCCGGCTCCATCCACTGTCACTGGCGTGGCTCGTGCTCAAGGTCGCCTACTACCTGGTGCAGTCCTCGATACAACTCGCGTGGCTCGCAGTGAGACCCGGACCCCCACCGCTGACCGCGGTGCTCCGGGCGCGGCTCGCCCTCAAATCGGATCTGGTGCTGGCAGTGGCGGTCAACGTCATCAACCTCATCCCCGGTTCTATCGTGCTGGAGGTCGATCAGGCGCGCCGGATGATCTACGTCCACGTCCTCGACGTCGGCTCCGAGCGCGCGGTGCAGCAGTTCCACCGCCAGATCGCCGAGGTGGAACGGTTGATGATCGCCTCGTTCGAACGGGAATCCCATTGGCAGCCAGTGGAAGTGGACCCGGCATGAGCACGGTGTGGATCATCGCCGCCGTGATGCTGGTCGCGGCCGCTGCCATCACGGTGTTCCGGCTGCTGGCCGGTCCCGGCACCCTGGACCGGCTGGTCGCGCTGGACACCTTCGTCGCCGTCACCATGTGCGGCATCGGCACGTGGGCGGCGTACAGCCTCGACACCACGGCCACCTACAGCCTGACGGCCCTCGCGCTGATCACCTTCGTCGGGTCGGTCAGCGTGGCCCGGTTCCGCGTCCGCGACACCGCCACCGACCCCGAAGCCGAGCCGCCACGATGAATATCTTCGATGTTGTCGCAGGTGCCCTGGTGCTCTTCGGTTCGGCACTCGCGCTGACCGCAGCGATCGGCGTCGTGCGGTTCCCCGACACCCTGACGCGGATGCACTCCGCGTCCAAACCCCAGGTCCTCGGACTGCTGCTGGTGCTGACCGGCGCCGCACTGCGGCTGCGCGGGCAGGCCGATGTCGGCATGCTGATCCTGGCCGGCTTGTTCACCCTAATCACCGCGCCGGTGGTGGCCAACCGCGTGGGCCAGTTGGCTTATCGTGAGCAGAGTTTCCGCGACGACCTGCTGATCCGCGACGAATTGGACGACAATGGCGCGTACTGACGACGATTCCTGGGACATCACCGAGAGCGTGGGCGCCACCGCGCTGGGTGTGGCCGCCGCCCGGGCCGCCGAATCCCGTTCGGAGAAGCCGTTGTTCGCCGATCCGTGCGCGCAGATCTTCGTGGACGCAGCGGCCGCGCGCGGCTGGTCGTCGCCGTTCACCGCCGCCGCCCCCGGCCCTGCACAGGCCGCGCGTCTGCGCATGCTGATGGCGTATGTACCGTCCCGCACAAAATGGTTCGATGAGTACTTCGCGGCGGCCGGTGCCGCGGGCATCCGCCAGGTGGTCATCCTGGCCGCGGGACTGGATGCGCGGGCCTGGCGACTGCCCTGGCCGGACGGCACCGTGGTTTTCGAGATCGACCAGCCGAAAGTGCTGGCGTTCAAGGAGGAAACGCTGGCGGCCCACGACATCCAGCCGGCCGCCCGGCACGTCGGCGTGCCCATCGATCTGCGCCAGGACTGGCCGGAAGCGTTGCGGCAGAACGGTTTCGACCCCGCCCAGCCGACGGCCTGGCTCGCCGAGGGGCTACTGCCCTATCTGCCCGCCGACGCCCAGGATCTCTTGTTCGACCGCATCCACGGGCTCAGCGCGCCCGGCAGCCGCGTCGCGGTCGAGGGCTTCGGCGCCGGGTACTTCAGTGAAGAGAACCAGCGCATCCGCAAAGCCCGAATGGACGCGATCCGCGAGGAAGCCGCCAAGACCGGGCAGCAGGTGCTCGACGTCTCCGAGCTGTTCTACCCAGAGCCGCGCGAGGACGTCGCCGAGTGGCTGGCCCGCCACGGTTGGCAGACCAGGGTCGAGACCTCCGCCGAGGTCACCGCCCGCTACAAGCCCGAGGTCGCCGGCGAGGTGCCGGACATCGGTAGCGAGTTCGTCGACGCCAAGTTGGTCTGAGCCGATCAGCGGTACCCGTCGATGTACGTTCCGCTGTCGTCCGTACGTACAGCGAGGACGACACCCGGCGCTGCAACAATCTCCTCCGCGTCAGCCGTGGGTGCGGTCCCGGTGGGAACGCAATCCTGGCGGTTGAAGACCGTCAATTGTCTTCTGGCGAACACCACCTCAGCACCGAGAATCACCGCTCGCGCATCCAACAGATCGGTCATCGGGTAGTCCGCGAAGGTACATCGCGCTTGCCCCTCTCGGCCCCTCAACATGAAGTCGTCCGCTGGCTCAGGTCCGGTGGCGAGAAAATCCGCCGACTCGTCACGAGTCCGATAGACAAGCACTTGCCCGTGAAAATCCAGAACGCGCCGATCGGCCGTACTCACGAAAGCACCCACGCCACCAGTGGATTCGACGTCGGCGCCCATCACATATCCATCTCGGCCCGCCCGGCTGATGCCCGGACGGATGGCGTTGAGGTCGTGGCCCGAATATGGCAGGCCCGCTAAAAGCGTTGTTTTCCAGCGAATTTGGCCGTTCGATGGGTCGACGTAGACGAAGCGAATATCGGCTTTGTCACCAGACACACACCGATATGCGGAACCCGGCAGGCTGGGGTTTCCGCCGTACCAACCGCGGCATTCGGTGGACGGCGCCGGAATTGACCACAGCAGCTTCCCGGTCCGGGTGTCGTAGCGGGTCCACTCGCTGCCGTCCTTGTTGGTCGCTACCAGGAACGGCGGCGTTCTGCGGTTGTGGTCCAGATAGCCAAATGCTTTCGTCAGGCCAAGGTCGGACGACCACCAAAGTTGTTGACCGGTCATGGCGTCCAGTCCGATCAACATGTCCGGACGGCCGCCCAGCCTGACCACGACTGTGCTTCCTTGATCGAAAACAGCCACATCCGCGACAGTCTGAGTACTAGGTCCGCTGCGGCGATAATGCCAACGTTCGACGCCGTCGGACCCGTACGCGGTTACGCCGTCCTTGCCATAGGTCACGAATCCGGCCCCGCCTGACTCAACGCGCCAATTCCGACGACGCGACGTGCCGTTGTCGTCGGCAATGCGGATCGTAAAAGCTCTTTGCCCCAGACGATTTGGACTTGGGGGCACAGCTGTCTGCGTCGCAGTGGTGGCCTCGACAAACCGACCGTCGTCACCGGCTCGCAGCGCCGACATTGTCATGGCACCGGCGACCACCACGGCCATCACCAATCCGATACCGACGAGCCAGCGACCACCCCGTGTCCACCGAGCGACGGTGGGCGCGGCGAGGGCGGCAGCCACGGTGCCCGCCACAGCCAGCTGCCAACTGCTCACCGCGGTAGGCAGCTTGGGTGTCACCGGGAGGCGTTGCATCCAATCGAAAAACTGCCCCATCCCAGAGCCAGCCAACAGTAAGTACGCCAACGCGATACCGGCCGCCAGCACACTCCATCCCCAGTACCGCGACACCCGTTTGAACCGTACGAGCAGCAGCGCGGCAACAAGAATGACTGCGACGGCGCATACCGATGACGCAACTGCTTTGGGGGACATGCTCGCCCAATACGAGGAGTTGTCACCCTGTCGCACAGACTCTGACCACGCCGCGTAACCAGGCGAGGGGTCCGGCACCAGCCAGCTCCACAGCGATAGCCCAGCCGCCCAAACCAACAGGCCCACGGCCACGCCGAGGCAGACTGTCGACAAGCCCATCAGCACACGCCTCAGCATGCTGCCCCCGCCCCTCCCCTGACGTTGACCATCTGAACTACCGCCGGTTGTCAGGCGAAGTTCACCACCAAGCTCAGTTGAACTTGATCTTCACCTGCTCGCCGCTGACGTCGGCGGTGGTCCCGGTGACGTACGAGGTCAACGTGCCGCGCTTGGTCCCGCCATTGCGGCCCTGCCCGCTCACGTCGTAGTGCACCTCACCGCTGATCCGGACCTCCATGCGGTACTCGTCCAGATCGCCGACCTTGACGGCACTCATGTCGGGCGGGCTCCACGTCACGGTGCCGTCGACCAGATCGCGGTCGCTGATCTTCACGGGGCACGGCGCCGGCGGCACCAGTGAGCGCGACGACGAGCAGCTGCCGTACGCCGCGTCCAGCAGCTTGGCGATGGTCTTGGTGCCCGAATCGTTGAGCGCGAACTTCGGCTGCAGGTAGGCGCTCGACGAATACCCTTCGACGGCGTCGAGCAGCAGCGGCTTGGCGGCGGTGACCGACACGTACGGGCTGGTGCTGCCGAGCTCGAGGAAGCCCGGGAACACGTAGATCGCCGATTCCTCGGCGATCTCCTTGCCGAACACCGTCATGGACTTGCGGGCGGCGTTCTCGGTGCTGCTCAACGACGACAGATCGAGCTTGACGGCGGCGTGGGCCAGCTGCCACTTGCCGCCTTCCTTCTTGACGTGGATCGTGGCGTCGGAGTTCTTGTCGCCGAACTTGGCCGCCACGTGGACGTCGGCGCGGCCGATCGACTCCATGGTCTTGTCTTCGTTCAGGATGCGGATGTCGCTGATCGGCCATTCGGCGATCTGCTTCTTCAGCACGTCGCTCGAGAGGAATTCCTTCGATGCCGGCTGGTCATTGCTGAACGACAGCGCCGTGTCGGCGTTGCCGTTCGACAGCGCTTCCAGATAGCCCTTCACCACCTCGCTGGCGGAGCTTGAGCCGCCGCTGTCGCCCGAACCGAACGAGTCGTAGACGTAGTAGATGCCACCACCCAGCACGACGAGCACCACGACAATGGCCGCGATGATAAGCGGCACCTTGTTCTTCTTCTGCGGGGTGACGAACGGCTGTGCGCCGTAGCCGCCGGCCGGCGCTCCCGGCCACCCCTGGCCGGCACCTGGTGCCGCCGGCGGGGTCCCCCATCCCTGCGGTGCCCCGGTGGGTGCGCTCGGCGCCTGGCCCCAGCCGCCGGTCTGCGGCGCGGCCGGCTGGCCCCAGGCCGGTGTCTGCGGCGCACCTGCCGGCGGCTGGCTCAACGGCGGCGGCGTCTGCGGGGGCCATCCGGGCGCGGCCGGCGGCGTGGTCTGGTGAATCGCCGTCTCTTCTTCGTCCGACGATCTACCCGCGCCGCCACCTGGGTTGGGACCGTTGTAACCGCTCCCCTGCCAACCCGTCATCGTGAACCCTCCCCGTAGCACAACATGCTGTGTCCAGGATAGGCGGTGCCACACCACCCCGCCTGCACGGAACTGCCCGTACTAGTCCTCGGACAGCTGGAATTCCACCATCGCGGTGAGGCTCTCGACCGCTTCTTCGAGCGCGCCCAGCCGGGCCGCAGCATTCGGCGCGGCCAGCACCGAATACTTGTCGGCCTGGCCGATCGGCAGTAGCGCGGCCAGTGCGTACAGCCGTTGTCCCACATCGGGTTTGACGGTTCGCGCCAGGATCGAGTCCCGATCCCGCAGGCGCGCGCCCTGGGCCGACGCGATGCGTTCGAACACGGCGATGATCCGGTCCTCGACCGCCACGATGGACGCCTCGGGAACCACCGGCCCCGGCTCGTCGGGCCACCTCTCGATTTCGGCCCGCGGGTACGGATCGTCGTTGTGCCACTGCATGATTCGGATGCGGTCGGTCACGCTGCAGCTCAACATGTACCGGCCGACGCCCTGCGGCTGGCACCGGTCGATGCGGGCGAGCGCGCCGACCGAGCAGCGGGCGTCGCCGCCGCCGACCTCACGGCCGGCCGAGATCAGCACCACGCCGAACACCTGCTCCGCGGCCGCCATACAGTCCCGCACCAGCTCGCCGTACCGCGGCTCGAAGATGCGCAGCGGCAGTTCCTCGCCGGGCAGCAGCGCGGATTCCAGCGGGAACATCGGCGTGATCGGCACGGCTACAACTCCAGCTCCGACACCAGCGCGTCGACGACCTCCAGCAGGTCCCCGTCGGTTTCCTCGGCGACCCGGCGCTGCCGTTGATAGGAGCCGCCCAGGGTGTAGATGTCGGCGACCCGAGCCAGTTCGTCGGTGCAATGCAGCGATGCCGCAACCGGTTCCAGCCGGTTCAGCAGGTCGTCAAGGTCTTCGGTGACCAGCCGCTCGTTGCTGTCCGCGTCCAGGATGATCTCCGCGTCCAGCCCGTAACGCGCTGCGCGCCACTTGTTTTCCTGCACATGCCAGGGCGGCATGGTCGGCAGCTGCTCACCGGCGTCCAACCGGCGGTCCAGGTCGACGATCAGGCAGTGCGTCAGTGCGACCAGCGCACCGAGTTCGGCGATGTTGGACACGCCGTCGAAAATCCGGACCTCGATGGTGCCGAGATGCGGCGACGGCCTGATGTCCCAACGGATTTCGTTCATGTGGTCGATGATGCCGGTCTTGCGCTGGTCGTAGACGAAGCGCTCGAAGTGCGACCACTTCTGGAAGTGGAACGGCAGGCCCGCGGTCGGCAACTGCTGGAACATCATGGCCCGGTTGCTGGCGTAGCCGGTGTCCTCACCCTCCCAGTACGGCGACGACGCCGACAGCGCCAGCAGATGCGGGTACTGGTTGAGCAGCGACGTGATGATCGGCATCACCTTGTGCGCCGACGAAATCCCGACGTGCACGTGCACGCCCCAGATCAGCATCTGCCGGCCCCACCACTGGGTCCGTTTGATCAGCTCGGCGTAGCGCTGACCTTCGGTGAGCTGCTGGCTCTCCCACTCCGCGAACGGGTGGGTGCCGGCACAGAACAGCTCCATGCCGCGGTCGCGCACGATCCGGCGGACCGGGCCGAGCGTGGACCGCAGGTCGTCCATGGCCTCGCCGACGGTGTCGCACACGCCGGTGACCACCTCGACGGTGTTGCGCAGCAATTCCTTGTGCACATGCGGGGTCTCGCCGATCTCGGCGATGACCGCGGCGGCCTCGTTGCTGAGGTCACGCGTGCGGGCATCGACGAGGGCGAACTCCCATTCGACGCCGAGGGTCGGCCGTGGCGACCCGGCGAAATCGATTCGCGGTGGGGTGTGGCTGTCCGCGCTACCCGGCAGCGATGACACCGCACGCCACGCGCTTACCGGAGTCACCGGTGTTCATCGAAGCCTCGTCCGCCCCCGGTGCGGCGCCCTGGGTCTGCTGGTACCGGTCAGCCGGGATGTTGCCGAAGTTGTCGGCCTTCTCGTGGATGATCAGCGCAGTCTTGTTGCCGGCGAGCAGCTGCTCGGCGGTGAAGGCGTCGGTGGTGGTCACCAGCGAGCCGGTGCCGTCGCCCTTGACCTGCAGCGAGGCGAGGTCACCGCTCATCGGGTAGCCGGTGTGGCCCGGAGCCTGGAAGTGTCCGCCGGCGGACAGGAAGTCGCCGGGGGCGCCACCGGTCGGCGCCACCGAGTTCGGCTCGCACTTGCCGGCCGAGTGGATGTGCAGGCCGTGGAATCCGGGCGTCAGCACGCCGCCGGAGGTGGTCTTGACCGTCAGCGTGGCGAACCCACCGTTGAACAGGAACTCAGCGGTCGCGACCGTGGTGCCCTCGGGGGTCTTCAGCTCGGTGACCAGCTTCTCGCCGATCGGGGCGGCCTGCGGGGCAGCCTTTTCGCCGGCCTTTTCACCGTGGCCCTGCGGGGCGTGCTCGACGCCGGTCCAGATCGCCGGCGTGGTGCCGGGAGTGGTTGCGGGGACCTGTCCGGGAGGCGCACACGCAGCGACGACGGGTGCAATGACCGCAGCGGCGGCGAGGAAGCGAATCGGGGCTGAGATCGGCATGCCCGAGAGCCTAACCGGTCACCAGAACGATGACGCCCGGTCCCTTGTCATTGAGCGCCGGGATGCGCGGTTCGACCGGCGCGTCGAGGATTTTGCCGACCGCTTCGGCGGCTTCCTTTTCTCCCGCGGCCTCACCGAAATACACGGTCGTGGCGGCCGGCGGGGCGTCGACGCTGAGGTTGTCGGTCTCGGTCACGTTCCACTGCTGCTCGTGCAGCTTGTTGGCGACGGTCTGCGCGGCGCCGGCGACCTCTGAGATGTTGAACACCTTGACGTCGGCCTTGGCGGGCGCGGGCGTCGTCGACGTCGTGGTGGCCGTGGCGGACGTCGCACTGGCGGAGCTGCTCGACGAGCTCGAGTCGGAGCTGCTGTCTGAACTCAGCGACTGGAACGCCACCAGCAGGAACACGACACCGAGGAACAACAGCACCATGACCATGGCGCGCAGGGGCAGTCCGGAAGACTCTCGCTGATTCATTGCTCCCCACCTTATCGAGGCGGACCCTCAGGGCAGAAAAGCTAGGTGATTTCGAAACCGAGACGACGGGCGGCCTTGGCCTTCTGTCGGCTGGCGCGCTGCCGGCGCAGTCGCTTGACCAGCATCGGGTCCGCGGCCAGCGCCTCAGGCCGGTCGACCAGGGCGTTGAGCACCTGGTAGTACCGGGTCGCCGACATCGAGAACAGTTCCTTGATGGCGTCCTCTTTGGAACCCGCGAATTTCCACCACTGACGTTCGAAACCAAGAATGTCGTGTTCGCGACGGGTCAACCCGTCAGCGAGCTCAGAGTCGTCCCCGGATCGCTCAGTACGCGCCATAGCGCCGTCCATTTCGCCCCTGGACCCTTTCTCTGATCTCGGTATATGCCAGCCTGTTTCGTGCGTCACAACGGATCTGGGACGCTGCAAGTGGTTCGGCGAACATTCAACCACGGCCGACGGTATTGAGCCGTGATCGTTACCCGCGAGTCGGATCATTAAGATTGCTCGTCATGGCTGTCCGTCCAATCTGCATCGTCGGTGACCCTGTTCTGCACACCGCGACCACTCCGGTGGCCGTCGGCGCCGACGGCTCCCTCCCTTCCGATCTCGCCGCGCTGATCGATGACATGTACGAAACGATGGACAAGGCCAACGGCGTGGGCCTGGCCGCCAATCAGATCGGCGTCGGGCTGCGGCTGTTCGTCTACGACTGCGCCGATGACCGCGGCCAGACCGCGCGGCGTCGCGGCGTCGTGATCAACCCGGTGCTGGAGACGTCGGAGATCCCCGAGACCATGCCCGACCCGGACTACGACGACGAGGGCTGCCTGTCGGTCCCCGGCGAGTCGTTCCCGACCGGCCGCGCCACGTGGGCGAAGGTCACCGGTCTGGACGCCGACGGCAAGCCCGTCGAGCTGGAGGGCACCGGCCTGTTCGCCCGGATGCTGCAGCACGAGACCGGTCACCTCGACGGCTTCCTGTACCTCGACTGCCTGATCGGCCGCAACGCGCGGGCCGCCAAGCGGATGGTCAAGTCGAACAAGTGGGGCGTGCCGGGGCTGAGCTGGATGCCGGGCGAGGTCGACGACCCGTTCGGGCACTGATGCCCGCCAGCGGGCGCGTCGGTAGCCGCGTCTCGCTGCGCTACCGCTTGGCCGAGCCCGGCGCCGAGGCCTTCACCGACGTCGTCGGCCATCTCGAGGCGCTCGACCCCCTGGTCGTGGTGCGCACCAAATCGGGTGAGCGCGTCGAGATCAGCCCCGCCGCGGTGATGTCGGTACGCGAGCTGTCGCATGCCCCGGTACGCAATTCGGAGATTCGAGCGGTCGAGCATGCTGCCGCGCTCGCCTGGCCCGGCACCGAGCAGCACTGGGTCGACGGCTGGCTGCTGCGGGCCGGTGGCACGGACATGCGAACCAATTCTGCTGTGCCGCTGCTCTTTTCATCGGACTTGACGGCCCTGCCGGCCATCGCCGACTGGTACGCCGCGCGCGGACTGCAGCCGTGGGTCGCGCTCCCGGAGCGGCTGCTGCCGGTCCGTTCCGAGGGCATCGAGCCCAATCGCGTTCTGACCGTTGAATTGCCGGGCGGCGCGGCTGCCGAACTGCCCGCGATCCCGGATGCCCGGTGGCAGCAGATTCACGCGCACGACGTTGCCGTCGAGGTGCTCACCGCCGTCGTCGACGGCGACGTGGCGTTCGCCACCGTGGCCGATGCCGCGGTCGGGCGCGCCGCGGTGACCACCGCACCCGACGGCACGGTGTGGGCGGGACTTTCCGACGTCGCCGTACTGGAGCCGGAACGTCGACGCGGACTGGGCCGCGCCGTCTGCGCGGAGCTGATGTCCTGGGCCGCCGGCCGCGGTGCGACGCACGCATATGTACGGGTTCCCGACGACAACGCGCCGGCGCTCGCGCTGGCCGAGTCGATCGGTTTCCGGTTGCATCACCGGTCTCGGTACGTGCTCCTGTAACGCCGAAGACCACGGTTTCTCGCGCGACATCGTCGGCGCCCGGGAAACCGTGGCCTCGGCAGGTACCGGCTAGGCTGCGTCAGCCCCGCTGTGGGACGAACCACCCTGGCCTGCGGTGGATTTCGCCGGTGCCGGCTTCTTCGCGGGCTTCGGCTTCTCGGCCTTCTCCGCCTTCGGCTTGCCCGGCTTCTTCGAATCGGACTTCTTGGTCTCCGACTTGGTCGTCTCCGACCTGGTGTCGGACTTCGTTGCATCCGGCTTGGTCGAGTCGGGCTTGGTCGAGTCAGGCTTGGTCGACTCGACCTTGTGGTCGTCCGACTTCTGGTTGTCCGGCTTCGCCGGGGTCGCCGGGGTGGCAGGCGTCGCCGGAGTTGCCGGAGTCGCGGGGGTGGCGGGCGTCTCCGAGCCGGCCGGCGTCGCGGGCGTGGCCGGGGTCGCCGGCGCAGCCGGAGTTGCCGGGGTTGCCGCCGTCTCCGACTTGGCGGGGGTGGCGGGTTTCTCGGCCGTCTCCGGGGCCTGTGCCGCGGTGGCCTTGACCTGAGTCACCGCGAGGGCAGGCTGCGGGATCGAGGTGATCGAGTTGTCCGTCGCTGCCTTGGTCACCGAAACCTGCGTCGTCGCGGCTGCCGGCTCGACAGCAGCCTTGGGGGCCAACGGGTTACCGGTGCCGCTCCAGCCGATGGCCTTGGCCAGAATGTGGCCGAGGGAAACCAACGCCCCGATCGGTCCGATGCCACGACCGTCAACGGGGAACTCCGAGGGTCCGAAGATCTCGGTATAGACGTCCTGGCCGATCGAGTTGAGGATCGAGCCGCCGATGCCGCTGTCGTCGAAGCCCGTGGCGCCGGCGGTGAACAGCCCGCCGAACTGGATGCTCAGTGCCCGGAGCTGGGTGTTGTACTTCAGCAGTCCCGAGTTGTTTACGAGGGGCGTCAGCGCCGTGAGGTCGAGCTTGGCGCCGTTGAGGAAGCCGTTGACCATGTTGGCCGGGATGTTGATGACCGACTGCACAGCCTTGGCCACATCGCCGGCCGACAATGCGGCGCCGACGGCGGTGAGACTGTTGACCAGTGCCACGACCGGGCTGATCGCCGGGCCCGCCAAACCGATGAGAACACCGCTCAGTGGCGAGGCCAAGAAGGTCAGGACCTGCGAGACGACAGCGTTGGCCTGCGGGTTGTCGTAGGTCGGCAACATCTTCGGGATCATCTGGAGCAGCAGCGTGTGCCAGCCATCGTTCGACTGAGACGCCGCGGCGGTGTCGGCGGGATTGACGCCGATGCCGGTGGCGGCGCCGACCGCGGACTGCAGGTTGTGCCCGACCTCACCGATCACCGTGCCGATGCTGCCCGGGTTCTTCAGGATCGCCTCGACGTGGCGGATCTGGTTCGCCAGGAACTGCTGCAGCAACACCGCTGGGGCCTCGGAGAAGGCGTCTCCGATTCGCCCGGCATTCGCCGATGCGGTGTTGAACGCGTTCAGCCACGGCTGCAGCGGGTTGTATGCCGCTGTCAATTGCACCGCGGCGGTACTGACCGACGGCAGCGCCGGAAGCTTGACCGAGGCAGGTGCCGACGACAGCAGTGGGGCGGCCACGATGGCCGCCGTGGTCGCTGCGCAGATACCCGCCTTGGTATGGCGACGGACCGCTGAATCCATGTGTACGACTCCCTCTTTCCGAGTTGATTGGGGTTGGTTGATGCGGGGAATCGGTGGGCCTCCCCCGAGCCGGGAGGCCCACCGATCGTTGACCTGCTAGCTCGACGCGCCCGAGGCGTGCGAGCCGGCGCCACCGTCGGCGCCGTGAGTCGAACCACCCTGGCCCGCAGTGGATTTCGCCGGAGCAGGCTTCTTCACGGGCTTCGGCTTCTCCGACTTCTGCTTGGCCGGCTTCTTCGATTCGGACTTCTTGGTCTCAGACTTCGTCGTCTCCGACTTCGTCGTCTCCGACTTGGTCGAGTCCGTCTTGTGGTCATCCGACTTCTGGTTGTCGGGATTCGCCGGGGTGGCCGGAGTCGCGGGGGTGGCGGGCGTAGCCGGGGTCGCCGGCGTCTCCGCAGTGGCCGGGGTGGCCGGGGTGGCGGGCGTCGCCGGAGTGGCCGGGGTCGCCGACGTCTCCGACTTGGCCGGCGTGGCCGGCTTCTCGGCTGTCTCCGGCGCCTGCGCCGCGGTGGCCTTCACCTGCGTCACCGCCACCGATGCCTGCGGGATGGAGGTGATCGAGTTGTCCGTGGCCGCCTTGGTCACCGAAACCTGGGTTGCCGCAGCCGGTTCGGCGGCGGTCTTGGGGGCCAACGGGTTACCGGTGCCGCTCCAGCCGATGGCCTTGGCCAGCAGGTGGCTGAGGTTGACGAGCGCGCCGATCGGCCCGATGCCCTGGCCGGTGATTTCCAGCGGGAATCCCGGAGCGAGCACCGTTTCGGCCGTCAGACCCAGGGAGTTCAGGATCGAGCCACCGATGCCGGTCATGTCCATGCCCGTCACGCCGGCGGTGAACAGGCCACCGAACTGGATGTTGAGCTTCTGCAGCTCGTTGCCGGCCGGCATGGTCTTGGTGATCAGCGGCGCCAGCACATCCAGGTTCAGGTTGGCTCCGTTGAGGAAGCCGTTCACCATGGCCGCGGGGATGTTGATGGCGGCTTGGGCTGCGGTCATCGCGTCACCCGCGGCGAGCGAGGTCGCGATCTTGGTGATGCTGTTGACGAGCGCCACGACGGGGCTGATGCCGGGACCCACCAAACCCATCAGCACGCCGCTGAGCGGTGATGCCAGCACGTTGACCACCTGCGTGACGATCGCGGATGCCTGCGGGTTGCCCGCCGTCGGGAGCATGTTGGGGAGCATCTGCGCGACCAGGCCGTGCCACACGTCGTTCGAGCCGGCGATGGTCCAGTCCTCTGGCTTGGTCCCCAGCAGCGTGGCTGCGGTGATCGCCGACTTCACGTTCTGTCCGACGTCCTGGATCACCGCGCCGATGTTGCCGGGATTCTGCAGGATGGCCCCGACATGGCTGATCTGGTTCGCCAGGAACTGCTGCAACAACACGGCCGGCGCTTCGGAGAAGGCCTCGCCGATGCGCCCCGCGTTGGCCGATGCGGTGTTGAACGCGTCGAGCCACGGCTGCAGCGGGTTGTACGCCGCGGTCAGCTGCACCGCGGCAGTGCTGACCGACGGTAGCGCAGGGAGATGCGCGGCGGCGGGCACCGACGGCAACAGCGGGCCGGCCACGATGGCCGCCGTGGTCGCTGCGCAGATACCCGCCTTGGTATGGCGACGAACCGCAACATTCATGAAGTGACTCCTCGGGGGTCGGCTTGCTTACTGGCGGGTAATTTACCGACGAGTAACCGAGTTAATCCAGAGTTTTTGACGAAGTCGTAACGAATCGATAGCGACGCCACGGGGCTCACAGGCCACACCAAGCTGGTCTGCGTATTAGCCGGTAAAGCGCCGTTCATAGCCCCGCTAACCTTCCGGGCAAATGGCCAGTCGGCAAACCCATTTACACCGCCGGACGAGCCGCCTGCGCCACCCCGGACCGCCAGGCAGACCAGCCAGATATATTCCGATTAGTCATGCTCAGGCGTGATTTTTGCGTCGTGACCGAGACCACATCGCATCACGATCGTGACCGCCATCTCACATCGGGGAAGTTGGTCCGGTGAACTCGACGGGGACGCCGTCGTTCCGCTCCGGGGCAAATCGGGCGCGAGCCACCGCAGCGCGCCAACGCGATTGCTGCGGCCGCCCCTACAGCAGCCGGCCACGATCCGAGTTGGTGTCCACATGGTGAGACAACATATGGGACCGGTCGTCCCGGGCAATGCCGGCAACCGGCCTCGAGAGTGCTGCGGGGCACGACCGCCGATGCCGGCCGACACTTCGCCAAGTATCTTGGATCGGCATTGGAAGGGGTCGCGGGTGCAAGAGAATGCGGCGCTGTCGGCCGCCGAGTTGCTCGAACTCAACCGTGACGTTCAGGGCTCGCGCGCGGTCCGGCTGCTGGCCACCAACAATCTCGGCGTCTACGCCACGTTGATGGAGCGGCACCTCAGTGACGGCATGATCGCCGAGACGGATCTTGTGGTCCGGCTGGAACGCGACCTGGCGACGCTCGGCGAGACCGACGACCAGCTCGGACAGTCCGGCCTGGCCCTGATCAAGTCGTGGGCCAGCCAGGGCTGGGTGCACCGGGTGACCGAGACGCGCACGGGCGCGGAACGCAACGTCTGTTATCTGACGCAAGACGCCCGTCGTGCCCTCGACTTCGTGCGCGGCATGCGCCGCGGCGACAGCATCGCCACCGGCGGCTCGATTGCCGGTATCGCGTCCCGCATGCGCCAGATCGCCACCCGCGCCGGCAATGACCCCGACCGCATCCGGGCCGGCATCGAAGCCGAGATCGCCGCGCTGCACCGCGAGCTCGACGAGCTGGAGGCCGGCCTGCGCCCCGAGCCCGACGTCACCGACATGTACGACGAAGCCCGCGCCATCGCGCTGCAGATGGAACGGCTGATCACCGACATCGGCCTCTACGGCACCATGATCGAGCAGGCCACGCAGGCGCTGGACGATCCGATCGACACCAATATCGAGTACCGCGACCGGCAGCGCCAGATGTACGCCGACTACCAGGCCGCATGGGATTCGGCGGGCCGCGATTCGCATCGGGCGTTCCTGCGGATGATCAACGACCCCGACCAGCGCGCCGAATTCGAGACCGACATCGCCACCGTGGCGTCGGCGCTCCCTGAGCTGGATCCGGCGCTGCGCAAGGTGATGGCCGGGTTCTTCGAGTTGATCGGCCACCAGATCGACGAGGTCGAACGCATCCAGCAGCGCTGCGCGCAGCGGGTCAAACGGTTCACCGCGTTCGGCACCATGGAGTCCAGCCGTGGTGTGGCCCGTCAGCTCAACGAGGCCATCGGCGCCGCCCGGACGCTGCTGAAGTCGTCCCTCACCGACTCCCGGCTGGACATCGAGGTCCCGTTGGCCCGGCACGCGATCAGCTCGATCGGTGCGCTGAGTTTCAAGATCGGCGACCTGTCGGCACCCAAGCCTGCCGAAGCTGCGCAGGGCGACGTCGACCTGTCCACCTTCGCGGCGCTGACCACGCAGGTCGACGCACCCGCGATGTCCGAGATGCTCAACGCCGCCGTCGCGCGACGGCCGGTGTCACTCGCCGAGGCCGTCTCCTTGCTCGATTCGGCGTACCTGGGCCACGTCATCGTGTTGTGGTCCTGGGCCCTCAAACAACCTGGCGGGCAGGGCGGCCCGAGCGACGACACCATGTCGGTGCGCTTCCGGTCGCTCGACGGCCGCGACCGCGAGATCGAGGTGCCCTATCTGATGTTCACCGAGCCTGTTGCCGTGGCGGGAGCCCTTCATGACTGACTCACCCATCGATTTCGCCTCGCTGCCCGAGGTCGACAGCACCAGTCGCGCGGTGCAGCAGCGTCGTCCACGCTTCGACGGCGACGTCAGCGCCATGCCGGACCGGGCGTGCTGGGCACTGCAGCACCTGCTGACCCGCCGCTACATCAGCAGCGAGTCCGACCGCGACATCTACAGCTGGATCCTGGAGTACCGCAACGAATTGTCGGTGCGGTTGTCCGAACTCGACCTGCAGTTGCGCATCTCCGAAGGCGTCGACATCGCGTTCATCGAGCAGGCCCGTTACGAGTCGGCCAAGGGCATCAAGCTGTTGCGCCGCGAGCCCCTGGGCACCTACGACTCGATTCTGGCGCTGCATCTGGCGCAGCTCATGCGCGCCGGCGGCGACCAGAGCTTCCTCATCACCCGTGACGAGATGCATGGCATGTTCAGCGGCGTGCTGAACGAAACCGACCGTGACGCAGTCACGTTCACCGCCCGGATCGACGCGGCCATCGCCCGCCTCACCGGACTCGACATCCTGCGCCGTAGCCGTGATGACGAGGACAGCTACACCGTGAGCCCCGTCATCACGGCTGTGATGACGGCCTCGGTGATCACCGAGCTGCAGCAGCAGTTCGAACAACTCACCGGCGGAGGTACTGAAGCCGATGTCTGAGCAGTTCCACCTGTCCCGGCTCCAGATCATCAACTGGGGCGTGTTCGACGGTTATCACAGCATTCCGTTCAGCGCCGGCGGCTCACTGGTCGCGGGCGGCTCCGGCAGCGGTAAATCGTCACTGCTGGACGCGATTTCACTGGGCTTCTTACCGTTCAACCGGCGCAACTTCAACGCGTCGGGCGACAACACGGCGGCCGGCTCGAGCGCAGGCCGCCGCACCGTCGACAAGTATGTCCGCGGCGCCTGGGGCCAGCGCAGCGAAGCCGGCACCAGCCAGGTGATGTACCTGCGCGGTGAAGGCACCACCTGGTCCGCGGTCGCGGTGACCTACACCAGCAACACCGGCCGCACCATCACCGGCCTGGTACTCAAATGGCTGACCGGAGAATCGCGTTCGGATTCGTCGAGCCGGTTCGTCATCGGCGACGGCGACCTGGACATCGAGGACGTCTGCAACCGGTGGGCCGCGGGCCGGTTCGACGCCGGCGTTTTCAAGGGCGACGGCTGGCGGTTCACCACGAAGGTCGAGTCGCAGTACCTGGCGCAGCTGTACGCCTCGATCGGCATCCGTGCCTCGGACGCCGCACAACAGCTGCTCGGCAAGGCCAAGTCCCTGAAAAGCGTTGGTGGGCTTGAGCAGTTCGTCCGGGAGTTCATGCTGGATGAGCCCGACAGTCTGGCCCGGCTGCCCGAGGCGCTCAAGCAGATCGACCCGCTCGTCGAGGCCCGGGAACTACTCGCGGTGGCTCAGCGCAAGCGCAAGATCCTCGGCGACATCGAGGCCATTCAGGTCCGCTATGCCTCCGAGTCGACCGACCTCGGAATCATCGATCTGGTCGACCTGCCGATGGTGCGGGCCTACACCGATCATGTGCGGCTGCGACACTGCCCCGCCGAGATCGAGACGCTCGACGCGACCATCGATCAGCTTGAGAACGAGAACGCCGACCTGACGCGGCAGCTGAATCTGGCCAAGGCCGAGGGTGATTCGCTCAACGCCCAGATCAATGGCGCGTCGGCGAATGTCGGCCCGCTGCAGGCCCAGGTCAATGCGGCCGAAGCGCAGGCCGACGACGTGGCCCGGCGGCGCGCGGCTTACGAGGAGATGGTCGCGGCCCTCGGCGTCGAAGTGCCCGATACGGCCGACGAATTCTGGAACCTGCGCGAGGAGCTCACCCGGCAGGCCACCGAGATGCTGGGCAAGCTCGAGTGGGGGCGCGATGCGTCCACCGACGCGGAGTACGCACAGAAGTCGGCGCGGATCCTGCGCGACAACGCGGCCAAGGAACTCAAGCGTGTCGAGCACGTGGGTTCGGCGCTGCCCGAGTCCGCCGTGACGATGCGCGACCACATCTGCGCGGGCGTCGGCATCGACCCTGCCGAACTGCCTTATGTCGCCGAACTTTTCGATTTGCAGCCCGAGCACTCCCGCTGGCGGCTCGCGGTCGAGAAGGTGCTGCGCGGGGTCGGCCTGCGGTTGCTGGTGCCCGATCAGCACTATGCCAAGGTGCTTCGGTTCGTCAACGAGACCAACATGCGCGGACGGCTGGCGCTGCACCACGTTCGGGCCGGCGCCTCGGGACGCGAGGCCGAGCCGAACACGTTGGCGGGCAAGCTTTTCCTGGTCAAGCCGAAGCATCCGTGTGCCGCCGAGGCCGCCGATGTGATCGCCGCGGCCGGTGACCACATCTGTGTCGACACCCCCGACGTGTTCGTGCGGTTCCGCCGCGCCGTCACCGACACGGGCCTCTACAAGGACTCCGACCGGCTGGCCATCAAGGACGACCGCCGCCCGATCAAGCCGTCCGAGTACATCTACCAGGGCGACATCGGCGCCAAGCTGGAAGCGCTGCACGCCGAGCTCACCGAAGCCGAGGAAGCGTTCAACACCGCCCGGCGGGCCGCGGATGAGATTGCCGCACAACGGCAGCGCTGGCGCGACCGCGCAGCGGCGTGCAAGGCCGTCTACGAACAGTTCCCACAGTGGAGCCAGATCGACACCGACACCGCCGAGGGCCACGCCGACCGGCTCCGCGAGCAGTACGAGCTGCTGCTGGCCGACCACCCCGACATCGAGGCGCTGTCGGCCCGCGCCGAGGAGTGCTGGGTCGACATCCAGACCCTGATGACCCGGCGCGGCGCCATCCAGACCCGGCGCGACGATCTCGACGCCCGCCGGACCAAGCTGATGGACCTGCAGGACCGGCTCTCCCCCGCTGCGGTGTCGGAGCAGGCCACAGATCTGTTGCGCCGCTACGCAGCTGAAGTGCCGGTGCCGCTGGAACTGCTCAACCCCGAGCCGCACCGCGAGGCGCTGTTCGCCGCCATCCGCCGCGAACGCGACCAGCTCACCGAGAGCCGGCGGCGCTCCTACGAGGAGCTTTCCCGCATCGTCGCGACGTTCGACGCGTCGTTCCCGGATGCGATTCCGAACGACTCGGACGACTTCGATGAGCGCATCTACGACTACGTGGCGGTCTGCCGTCACATCGACGAGCGCGAGTTGCCCGACGCCTATGACCGCATGATGCGGCTGATCACCGAGCAGGCGCCCGACGCGATCCTCACCCTGCACCGCGTCGCCGAGCAGGAGACGCGGCGTATCAGCGAGCAGATCGACCGCGTCAACACCGGTTTGGGTGCAGTGGAATTCAACCGCGGCACCCGCCTGACGCTGCGCGCCAACCCGCGCAGCATGGTCGCCGTCTCCGAACTGACCGACATCGTCAAGGCCATCTCCCGGCGCATCGCCGAGGTGGGGCTGGGCGACAAGAAGGCGATCCTCGAGCAGTACGCCGACATCCTGCGGTTGCGAAACCGGTTGGCCGGCAACAATCCCGAGGACCGCGCCTGGACCCGCGATGCGCTCGATGTGCGCAACCGGTTCACGTTCGACTGCGCCGAGTGGGACGTGGCGAGCGATGAACTGATCCGCACGCACAGCAACGCCGGCGACAACTCCGGTGGCGAGCAGGAGAAGCTGATGGCCTTCTGCTTGGCCGGGGCGCTGAGCTTCAACCTGGCCAACCCGGAAAGCGGCGACAACAAGCCGGTTTTCGCGCAGCTGATGCTGGACGAGGCGTTCTCCAAGTCCGACCCACAGTTCGCGTCGCAGGCGCTGCAGGCGTTCCGCAAGTTCGGTTTCCAGCTGGTGATCGTCGCGACGGTGCAGAACGCCACCACCATTCAGCCGTACATCGACGGCGTGGTGATGGTGTCCAAGTCCGAGGCCACGGGCCGCAATGCCCGGCCGGTTGCCAATGTCGCGACCAAGACCATCACCGATTTCACTGCCCTACGTCGGGAACTGAAAGTCCCCGAGCCTGTCTGATCGGAGCGTCATGCGTATCGCCACCTGGAACGTCAACTCCATCCGCACCCGGGTCGACCGGGTCACCGACTGGCTGTCCCGCGCCGACGTCGACGTGCTCGCCATGCAGGAGACCAAGTGCAAGGACGAGCAGTTTCCGACCATGCCGTTCGCGGCGCTCGGTTACGAGGTGGCGCACGTCGGGCACAGCCAGTGGAACGGCGTGGCGATCGCGTCCCGCGTCGGACTCGATGACGTGCAGATCGGTTTCGCGGGCCAGCCGCAGTGGCAGGACGCCGATGAGGCCCGCGCCATCGGCGCCACCTGCGGCGGGGTCCGGCTGTGGAGTCTGTACGTGCCCAACGGCCGGACATTGGAAGACCCGCACCTGCCGTACAAGCTCAAATGGCTTGCCGCCCTGCGTGATACCGCGGCCGGCTGGCTGGCCGACGATCCGTCGCTGCCGCTGGCCCTCATGGGTGACTGGAACATCGCACCGACCGACGAAGACGTCTGGGACATGGCGGTGTTCGCCAACTCGACGCACGTCTCCGAGCCGGAACGTGCGGCGTTCCGCGCCATCAACGACGCCGGCTTTGCGGACGTGGTCCGCCCCTTCACCCCGGGGCCCGGCGTCTACACCTACTGGGACTACACGCAGCTGCGGTTCCCCAAGAAGCAGGGCATGCGCATCGACTTCGTGCTGGGCTCACCGGAGTTCGCGGCCCGCGTCACCCACGGCGAGATCGTCCGCGAGGAACGAAAAGGCAAGCAGCCCAGCGACCACGCGCCGGTGCTGGTGCAGTTGGCACAGTGAGCGCGGTCATTCACGCCGCCGAGCCGGCCAGCCTGCGCGCCCGCATCATTCACTTCTTCGCGTCATTGCTGTTGGCCCGCATCCTGATTCGCGCGCTGACCACCGCGGAGTACGAGGCGACGACACAGCGGATCGTGCGCGTGGGACGCAACGTCAACAAGCTGGCCAGCCTGCAGCGTCGTCGGCCACCGCGCGGCTTCCGTCTGGTCGCCGAAAACTGGAACGGCCTGCCCGTCGAATGGGTGTCGCCGTCCGACCTCGACGCGCCCATCACCGACGGCGTCATCCTGTACTTCCACGGCGGCGGGTTCGTCCTCGGTGATCTGAACACCCACCTGCGCGCCGTCGCCGCGCTCTCGCGCGTCACGCGATTGCCGTTGGTACACATCGAGTATCGGCAGTACCCCGAGGTCGACCTGGCGACGACCATCCAGGACTGCCTGGGCGCTTACCGTCACTTGCTGAGCCAGGGCGTCGACCCGGCCAAGGTCATCCTCGCCGGCGACTCGGCCGGTGGATTCCTGGCGTTCGCCACCGCGCAACAGGCCCCGAAGCACGGGCTCCCGGCACCGGCGGGCGTGGTCGGTATCTCGCCGCTGCTGGAATTGGACAACGCCGCACGCACCGCGCATGCGACCGCGGCGACGGACGTCTTCGGGATCGCCGCCGGCTTCCCGGTCATCACCGAACGCATCTGTCCCGCCGGCAATCTCGACGAATTGGAGCCGGTTTCCGGTCCGATGGATTCGATGCCGCCGTCGCTGATCGTCGCCTCCGAGACGGAGTCACTGCTGTGCGACGCCGAGCGGATGCAGGACAAACTGCACGAGGCCGGGCGCAAGTGCGATGTCGCGGCGTGGCCCAGTCAGGTCCACGCGTTCCCGGCCATATTCCCCGGGCTGCCGGAGAGCCGCCGGGCCTACGCTCGCATGGCCAGTTTCATCGCCGACTGCCTGTCCGGCACAGCCCCGGCAAAGTCCGCCTAATTCAGGTACTGCTCCACCGACTCGACAAGCGCCGCCTCCACACGGCGTAGCGGCACGTCCGACTTGGTCGCCTGCGCCATGACGATGGCGCCCTCCACCGCGGCGACCGTCAGCGTCGCCTGGCGAGCGGCGTCATCGGCTGACAACCCCGCGGTTTCGAGCCCGGCGGCAATTCGACGCTCCCAGTCCAGGAAGACCTCACCGGCGGCGTCGGCGGCCGCCGGCGCCTCGCTGCGGCCGAGTGCAGCAGCGACGATCGGGCAGCCCACTTCGAAGTCGCCGCCGGCCAGGTTCGCAATCCACATCTCGATGAACGCCCGGACCGCCCCTACCGGCCCTCGTTCTCCGATCAGTCGGTCGATGCCGTCGGCCAGCGTGTTGCCGGCCGTCACGGTCGCATCGGCGACGAGTTCCGCCTTGCCGCCCGGGAAATTCAGGTAGAGCGAACGGCGCGCGGCACCACTGCGTTCGAGTAACTGGCTGAGCCCCGTCGCCGCGACGCCTTGGCGCCGAATCAGATCGATGGCTGTGACGACGAGCCGATCGCGGGCACTCATGTGACGTAACTCCCTGTCTTTCAGCATTTTTTGTACACCAGTCGGTCTACTACCGTCTGCCTCCAATAGTAGACCGAACGGTGTAGTTCTGGTCTCGAATCGGAGGGGATCCGGGTGGGACACAACAGCAGGTTTTTCGCCGCCACCAGCCGTTTCTGTGCCAAATGGGCATGGCTCGTCATCGGCTTCTGGGTAGCGCTCGCCGGAATCCTCAACGTCGCCATCCCCCAGCTCGAGCAGACCGTCTCCGAGCATTCCGCGCCGTTCATGCCGGCGAACATCAAGGCCGCGCAGACGCTGCGCGAGATGTCGGACGCCTTCGGTGTCCCGCGGTCCTCGGCCGTCGGCAGCGTCGTGCTGGTCGACGAGAAGGGCATCAATGCGGCCGACGAAGCCCTCTACCGCGACATCGTCGCCACCTTGCAGCGCGACACCACCAACGTCGCCTACGTGCTCGACACCTACGACAATCCGCAACTGCGCGACATCGCGCTGAGCCCCGACCACAAGGCGATCAACCTCGTCCTGGCCGGCACCGGCGACGTCGGGTCCACCAAGGCGCACAAGAACACCATCGCGATCCGCGACCAGCTGCACGCCCTGCCCACACCGCCCGGAGTCGGGGTTTACCTCACCGGGCCGTCACCAACATTGGCCGATCTTTTCAGCGCCATGGACTTTTCGCTGCTGATCATCACCGCGGTGTCTGTCCTGCTGATCACCTTGGTGCTGCTGATGGTCTATCGGTCGCTGGCCACTGCCATGGTGCCGTTGCTGACCATCGGCATCGCACTCGGCGTGGCCCGCCCGATCGTGTCCCTGCTGGGTATGGCTGGGGTACTTACCGTTTCGAACTTCACCATCTCGCTGATGACCGCGATGCTGCTCGGCGCCGCCACCGACTACGCGATCTTCATCCTGGCCGGCTATCACGAAGCCCGGCGTAGCCAGGTGCCCGTCATCGACGCGATAGCGCAAGCCGGACAGCGGGTTTCGGGCATCCTGATCGCCTCGATGCTGACCATCGCGGCGGCCGCCACAGCCATGGGATTCACCGAACTCGGCATGTTCAAGGCCACCGGCCCACCGATCGCCATCGCGATCGTCGTCGGACTGGCCGTCTCGATGTCCCTGCCCTACGCCCTGCTGTCGCTCCTCGGCAAGCGCGGACTGGCCGAACCGCGCCCCCTCAACGACCGCCGGTGGCGCCGCATCGGATCCACCATGATCCGCCGGTCGGGCGTGCTGGTGGCCGCTTCGCTGGTGCTGTTGCTCAGCGCCGCAATGGTTCTGACCACGTTCCGGGTGAACTTCGACGAGAACGCCATGCAGCTCGACGACACCGAGAGCTCCCTCGGCTACGAAAAGACCTACGCCCACTGGGGCGTCAACGAGGCGGCGCCGGAATACCTGATCGTCTCGGCCGACCATGACATGCGGAACACCGACGATCTGGCCGCGCTCGACCGTGTCGCGGGCCGCCTCGCCGGGATGCCCGAGATCGCCTATGTCCGCTCCATGACGCGGCCGGCCGGAAAGCAGTTGCCGCAGACCACCATCGGCTACCAGGCCGGGATCGTGGCCGACCGGCTCGGCGATGCCAAGAACCAGGTCAACAAGGCGGTTCCCGACATTCACCGGCTGGACTCCGGTGCGGCCCAGCTGCGCGACGGCGCTGCCTCCGCGGTGACCCAGATTCCCCAATTGGTTTCCGGTATCAGGCAGGTGACCGGGCTGGCCCATCAGGTACTCGACGGGTACCAGGCCGCCGGCGCCGGGCTGTCCACGCTCACCGACGGCACGGTGGACGTCCGTTCGGCGTTGGCCGATCTCAGTTCCTCCACCGGCTTGCTCGACGCGGCATTGCAGGCCATCGACGGCAACGCGCAGGTCGCCGATGCCGGCCGGCTGGTGAGTTCGGCGCTCGGCTCCGCGCTGGATCCGCAACCCGGCCCCGACTGCCTGATGAACCCCGTGTGCAGCCGGGCCCGCGCGGACATCGCCGACCTCGACGCCATCTCCAACGGCGCGGTCAGCCGCGCGCTGCTGCAGGCCCAGCGGCTCTCTGCCGTCCCGCAAGTGACCGTCGAGAAGGTGCGGGCCGCCGAGCCGGCCATCCGAAAAGCGTTGGCCACCTTGCAGAAGATGGTGTCGAACCTGCCCGGCGGCTCGCCGGCGCAGGCACGCACCCAGCTGACCGAACTCGTGCGAGGCGCGGACCAGCTCAGCGCCGGGATGACCCGGCTGGCCGTCGGGCTCGATCAGGTCAAGGGCGGCGTCGACCAGGTGGTCACCATGTCCGGCCGGCTCACCGACGGGCTCGGCCAGGCGACGGACTACCTGACGACATTGAGCACCCACACCGGTGACGGCCCAGCCTCCGGCTTCTACCTTCCGCCGCAAGGTTTTTCCGATCCGGCCTTCCGGGCCGCACAGGACCTGCTGTTCTCCCCCGACGGCAAGACCGCGCGGATGCTCGTCATCTGGAAGATCAACCCGTACAGCGCCCAGGCCCTCGACGCCTCCCGCGCACTGGCGCCGGCGGCGACCGAGGCCGCGTCTGGATGAGTTCCTAATCGGAGTCAAGTTCTCAGACGGGTTCTTGTGGCAAGTCCTTAGGCGGGTTCTAGGGTGGTGGGGGC